>JBKJSZ010000098.1:0-6425 GCA_046593675.1 Ferruginibacter sp. | reverse complement strand
AAATTAATTTCCTGGTATCTCCCGGATCAATAATGGCGTCAACCCATAAACGGGCAGCCGCATATTCAGGTTTGGTTTGCCTTGTAAAATTAGCCGTTATCCTGTCTAAAATTTCTTTTTCTTCTTCCGGGGTTACTTCTTTTCCTTTTGCTTTTAATCCACCCACCTGAATCTGCACCATGGTTTTAGCGGCTTGTTCGCCACCCATAACCGCAATTTTTGCAGTAGGCCATGCATAAATAAATCGCGGATCATAGGCTTTACCACACATCGCATAATTGCCTGCACCATATGAATTTCCTACAACGATTGTTATTTTAGGTACCACGGAATTAGCAACGGCATTCACCAGTTTAGCGCCATCTTTTATAATTCCTGAATGTTCGCTTCTGCTTCCCACCATAAACCCGGTAACATCCTGCAAAAAAACAAGAGGTATTTTTTTCTGGTTGCAATTCATAATAAAACGTGCCGCTTTATCCGCACTGTCATTATAAATAACACCACCCAATTGCATTTCTCCTTTTTTATTTTTTACAATCAGTCTTTGATTAGCCACTATGCCTACCGCCCATCCATCAATACGTGCATATCCACAAAGTATGGTTTGGCCATAATCTTTTTTAAATTCATCTAATGTTCCTTCATCCACAAATCCATCTATTAATGCAGCCATATCATACGGCTTCGTATTGCCTTCACTCAGCGTTCCGTAAATATTATCCGGAGATTTTGGTGGAACAGCAGCAATTCTGTCAAAGCCGGCTTCTGTAGGTTTCCCTATTTTCCCAATGATCTTTTTTACCTGATCCAGGCATTCATGTTCTGTAGAAAACTTATAGTCAGCGATACCGGATATTTCATTATGTGTAGCAGCTCCACCCAACGTTTCATTATCAATATTCTCACCTATAGCTGCTTTTACCAGGTAAGGCCCTGCTAAATATATGGAAGCACCTTCTACCATTAAAGTTTCATCACTCATAATAGGCAGATAGGCACCACCTGCCACACATGCACCTGTAACGGCTGCAATCTGTGTAATACCCATCGCACTCATTTTTGCATTGTTCCGAAAAATGCGGCCAAAATGTTCCTTATCCGGAAATATTTCATCCTGTAAGGGAAGATATACACCTGCACTATCCACAATATAAATGACAGGCAATCGGTTTTCCATGGCAATTTCCTGCATACGCAAGTTTTTCTTGCCTGTAATAGGAAACCATGCACCGGCTTTCACGGTCTGATCATTTGCAACAATTACACATTGCCTTCCTGATACATACCCGATACCACTGACTGTTCCGCCGGCAGGGCAACCTCCATGTTCTTCATACATCTCATATCCGGCAAATGCACCTATTTCTACAAATGGCATATTCTCATCACACAGATAGCTGATACGTTGCCTTGCGGTAAGTTTATTTTTTTCTTTTTGTTTCTCAGCCGCTTTTTTACCGCCACCTTCATAGATTTTATTCAATTTCTGCCTGATATGGCTCCATGCCATTTTCAAAGCATCTTCGTTTTTATTAAATTCGCGGTTCATGCCCGTAAAGTAAATGATAATTTTTCTGCGGACAAATTCCTTTTACATCAAATACAAAATCTAACAGTAGAAATAAAAAAACTTTTGGCTTTCATCTGACGAATATTCCTGCACATAAATTCCGGTGATTCATGGAACAGGAAAGAAAGTAAGTCCCGGTTACTGCTTTCATCATTCAAAGATGAAGGGAGCATGATTTGTGAACAAGTGAAAATCAACTTGCGTAAAAGAGATTATCACAAACCAAACAGGTTACAGATGATCATCATTTAGTTTAACAGATTTATGCTTTTTGCGAATGCGCATATTCAGGAGTTCTACCAATAAAGAAAAGGCAATGGCAATATAGATATATGCTTTGTTGATCTCCTGATGAAAACCTTCCGCAACCAGCATAACGCCAATCATAATCAGAAAGGAAAGGGCGAGTATTTGTAAAGATGGATGCTTATTAATAAACCTGCTGATATTTCCCGCGAATAACATCATAATGATCATGGAAATCACAACGGCAATAATCATTACCCAAACGTTATCTACCAAACCTACGGCGGTTAATATAGAATCAAATGAAAATACCATATCTACCAAAACGATCTGTGTGATAACGGCACTAAATGAAGAAGGAGCTTTTACTGCTTTTGCATCTGCGGCTTCTTCCATTTTATGATGGATTTCCAATGTACTTTTAAAAACAAGAAAAATTCCTCCCGCCATCAGGATAATATCCTTCCAACTGATTCCTACTGGCACGCCTTCTTTTTTTATGAAATCAATCGTAAATAATGGATTAGTCATTTGAATGATAGCCGTAATACCAAACAATAATCCGATTCTGAAAATCATAGCCAGCATAAGTCCCAGCGTTCTGGCTTTGGGCTGTGAAGCTTCCGGCAACTTATTAGACACAATGGAAATGAATATAATATTATCAACACCCAAAATGATTTCCAGAAAACTCAAGGTTAATAATGATACCAGTATGGCAGGATCAAGAAGGTTAGGAAACTGTGCAATTAATATTGTCATGATGCAAATGTATAATCGTTAAAGGGAAAGAAAAAATCAGTAAACGGATATCATCTAATAAGATGGTAGAATATTGATTAATACATGACAGATATTATTTCAATATCCGATTTAAAAGCTGTGAAATGGTTTTCAATTTTCACCATTAAATTTCAATTGGTATATTTGAATAAATTATACATTATGCTAGACAATCTCATCAATTTAATAAAACAACATGCGGGCGAAAGTATCATAAATAATCCCGCAGTGCCCAATGAAAAAAATGATGTTGCTATTCAGGAAACCGGTAACTCGATTTTCGATACTTTAAAAAGTACATTGGCGAGTGGAAATTTTAAAGACATTTTCAACATGTTCAGTAAGGGACAAGCGGATCCATCGAACCCGATGGTACAACAAGCTACCACCGGAGCCGCTGCGAACCTACAACAAAAATTAGGATTGGATCAGCAACAAGCTACTAATATTGCAGGAAGTTTAGTGCCTGATGTAATGAATAAACTGGCGCAGAAAACTTCAGATCCATCCGATAATTCATTTAATATTCAGGACATTTTTAATAAGCTAAGCGGAGGTAAAACTTCTGGAATGAATGTGTCGGGATTATTGACAAAATTTAAAAGCGGCCTTGATAAAGATGGCGATGGCGACGTGGATTTTACTGATCTGAAATCTGCTTTCAGCAGCGGAGGAGGAATTATGGATACCGTAAAAGGTTTATTTAAATAAAGGGAAAATTTTTATTTAGATTAAAAAATCATTTTATAATTTTGTATGTAGAAGACAGCAGCTGTGTAGTTGCTGTCTTCTTTTTTAAAGACAACATAATCAGGAGATGAAATATTTATTCTGCTAAAATGTTTCCTTCTGCATATTCTTTCATGTAATCGTAAGATGGTGTAAGTTTTCCTTTTTTTACAATAGTGGCGTGTTCAATAAATTCTCCTGAATCATTTATAATATCCAGGAGTACATGTTTAATAAGTTGTTCTCCAAAATAACGGCTGGCATCTCTGGGTAATTCATTGGGCAAATTTCCAACGGCCATCATATCCAATGAATTGGGTAAGTAAGGTGCTGTTTGTTCAAACGTAGTTTTATCAACACCATAAACAGGATTTTCAATTGTGGAATCTCCAAGATTACAAGGAACAGATCCGTTATGATCATCTGTGATATCGGCAATAGTCTGAATTTTAAAAGCCGGATCTTTTATATCTTCAAATTCAAATAATCTGCTGATATCTTTTTGCCAGTAAATTCCATTCATTAAAATATCTGTTACATAAATATAGGGTTTGAATTTACTGGAATATTTTTCGGGATGTTGATGAAATTCATTTCTGTTATATCCTTTATCAGAAATTCTTTCATACAAATCTGAACTTTTTAGGTGTACATAAACAGGATATTTGAAATCCCTCTCCAAAAATTCATCAGGTTCTACTTCACGGATCTGCATCATATTCATCACTTCCAATGCACCATGAGCCACACGACCGTTTCCTGTAACCGCAATTTTAATATTCGGAATATTTAATCCGAAATAAGTATGAATTAAATAATTCAGATTTTTTTTTGCATTCACCCTGTCGAGGTGAAAAGTTCCCGTTCGGTTTCCGTAAGCCATCATACCATTATGGGCTCCAACAATTCCTGCGAAAAATCCGAAACCAATTATGCGGGTACCATCTTCGTGTTCAAGACATTCATAATCTATGAGTGTAATTTTTTTACGAATAATTTCTTGTAATAAATGCTGGTTATAGGGTTGCAATTTTTTTGTATGGGAGAAAAACAAATAGGTTTTCCCTTCAATGAGCATATCAACCGGTACTTCTTTGATTCCGAGTAGCACATCACAGTCATTGAGGTCTTCCACCACTTCAACACCAGCGCCTGAATATTCTTCATTAACAAAACAACGGGTATGGCTTTGCTGAACTTTGATAGTAATTGCTGGTTGATTTTTTCGCATCCATCTGCATTGAGCAGGTGTTAATGCAACTCTTGTATCAGAAGGTATTTTACCTTCACGTATTAGGCCGATGATCATCACTTTATTTTGTGAACGCAATTTACAGTTTCCTCTTTGATTGTGATTTACATTTGCCATATGAATTATTTTGAACTGTTTGAAATTCCTTTAGGCCCTGCAGTAGATAAAGCCATAGTTTCCCGGAACTATTTGCAATTGCAAAAAAAATACCATCCAGATTTTTTCACTGGAGCAGGAGAGGTGGAACAAGAGGAAGTTTTAGAGTTATCTGCAGATATCAATAAAGCGTATAAGATTTTTCAAAATGCTGATAAAACCATAGAATATTTTTTACAGGTATCCGGTATAATATCTGCCGACGAAAAGTTTCAATTGCCCAATGATTTTTTGTTGGAAATGATGGAAATCAATGAAGCCTTATTGGAAGAACCTGAAAAGGCTAAAAAAGAAGTGAATAAGATCGGAGAAAAATTGAATATAGAAATGAAAGGTATAGTTGATAATTACTGGTTGGGCCTTACAGACGGAACAAGTTTACAGCATTTAAAAACGATTTATTTCAAGAAAAAATACTTACAAAGGATTTTGGACAGATTGGTTGATTGATGTAATATTGCTGCCGCTTCAGTAATGAAGTGTTTGTTGCCCGGGTGGCGGAATTGGTAGACGCAGCAGACTCAAAATCTGCCATTCGCAAGGGTGTGCTGGTTCGATTCCAGTCCCGGGCACGGAAAAAAAATCCTGAGAGAATGCTTTCAGGATTTTTTATTTCTTACATTTCTGGGAAGTAGTTTTATATATTTCATTATTAAATTTATCTGATGGCATTGATCAAACTCCCATATATCGGTATTATAGATTCAGATGCACTGGATAGTTTGTATGATGCAACAGCAGATTTTAATGGAAAAAAAATTAACATTGATGTAAATTTTGAACATGCCGTTTCTGCTGCGGATAAAATTGAATCTGTTAAACATTTCATAGATAATATCAGGATTCATGATATTAATAATAGAAAGAAAATAGAATTTGACTTTTTTGAAGAAGATACTGTAGCAGAATATATAGCCTATCACCTGGAAGAACTTTCAACAGCAGATATTGACGAACTGATTGGAAAAAATACTAAAAAAGATCAGCAAGCAGAATTATTGTTTAAAAAATTACGATTGATACGCGTAGGGATTTATCCGGATAGTAAAGAACAATTTGCCATTTTTGATTATTCTTTTGGTGAAGAATTTTCCGATCAGTTGATTGTGATAGATACAGATATAAATGGAAATTTTATACATCTAAACTGGGAGAGTTGAATAAATCAATAATTTTTATATAAAGTTAACTTAGTGACAATTTCTAATAAAGAATTTACAACCTTACAGTCAATTTTTTTATTGTTGATCGGAAGCAAAATATTAAATAGATCAGAAAATTTGATCGAAGCAATTTGGGATCAAAAAGGAATAACCATCATCACGAATAAAGCCATGATGCTTACTATTATTGTAATAATATTTATACTTATATGGCGCTCTGGAGAAACAATTAATAAAAAGAAAGTAAATGAAAATTAAAATAAAGAAAACTGCGGCACTGCTTACCATGCCTATGATGCTTTGGTTGATGTATATGAATGTAAACTTTTTACTAAAAGTACACCATGGTATCATAAAAAATACATCCATATTTTTTGTAATTATTGTAATTGCATCCTTAATGCTTTTAGGAATAACGTTGTTTATTAATATTTTAAAAGTGTCAGACAGGAAAGCGGGCGTAAGTTTCAATGCTGAAGGGATACATTTTCGTCCGACCTTTTTTCAAAACGCATTTATTAAG
>JBKJSZ010000074.1:0-2752 GCA_046593675.1 Ferruginibacter sp. | reverse complement strand
TTTTGAAATTCTTACGTATGGAATCAATCTGGCAGCATCAAATTTCAAACCCCATATTTTATTCAGGTCATTTGCTGTTTTAAATTTTCCACCTTTGGAAATATATTTTAGAATGGTTTGCACCGTCTTTTCTTTTACACCAAGTTTTATCCATCCTTCCTGATTTAATGTATTGGGATTAAAGAAAAATAATGAAGCAGGAGAATGAATCGTAACTGAATTTTCCTGACTGAAATCTGCTTGAACATTTACTGAACTGTCGGGAACAGAATGTAATTCTGCAAATCGTTGCAAAACTTTTTCGTTAATGTGAACAGAATGGTCATACATTTTTTCATATATAAAAGTAAAAATATGAAGAAGCAGAATCAACGCCAGCATCACCAGCATACCTGTTCTTTCTTTCTTTGTAAAATGTAAAATTTCATGATTAACTGCCATCATTAAAAATACCACGTGGCACAATTAATAACAATAACGAGAAAGGCGTATCAGAGGGTAATTTTCAGGGTATCATATGCCAGAAATCTGCCGGGAGGCAGTGTAGCGGAGATTTTATCATGCAGACCTAACTGATGACTGATGTGTGTGAAATAAGAAACAGGAATTTGTAATTCATCTAACAGATCCAGAGCTTCCTGCACCGTAAAGTGTGAAATATGTTTTTTATGGCGGAGTGTATTCACCACAGCTATTTCACTCCCTTTTATTTTTTCTTTTTCATTTTCTGCTATAAAATTAGCATCCGTGATATACGTGAAATTGCCAAAACGAAAAGCCAGCACAGGCATGCGATAATGCATAACGTTTATAGCTGTCACCGGAATATCGCCAATATAAAAATTTTCTTCAGATATATCCATGAGATCTATATCCGGAACGCCCGGGTATTTATGTTCCGCAAATACATAGGAAAATTCTCTGCGCAAAGCTTCCTGGGTAACTTCACTGGCATACACTTTCATCGGCTTATCCTGAAAATAAGTAAATGCCTTTATATCATCCAGCCCGGCAATATGATCTTTGTGATGATGGGTAATAAGGATCGCATCAACATGCATCACTTTACTTTGTAACATCTGGCTTCTGAAATCGGGTGTAGTGTCTACAATGATGGTAGTTGTTTCACTTTGCACCATAATGCTGCTTCTGAAACGTTTATCTTTTTGATTTGGTGATGCACAAACTTCACATGGACAAGCGATCATTGGTACACCACTGCTGGTACCTGTTCCTAAAAATGTTATCGTAAGCGGAGGACAATGCAACGCAAATTATTTTTCAACCCCGGAATGCATGATGTCTTCATACAGTTTCTGACTTTCCAGGGTGAGGCCATCAAAATGAATATCGAGTTGCGGCATCAGGTCTATTAAAGTATTGATCCGTCCTTCTGTTTGAAAAAATTTATTCAATACTACTACTTTTCTTTCCTGTAAAATACAATATCCACTCTGGAAAGTTCCTCTTTCATAGCGAAGTACATAGCCCGAATCCTGTACGATCTTTTCTATTTTATCTAATGTTGTTTGTGTGAATTTCATATTTGCTTGTCTATTAATATGCAACTTCTCATTTAAACCGGTTAACTCAAAAAAACATTGTCCACCAAATGTGAGTTATTTGTTGCTCATTCTTATAATCGGAACAATCATTTCCTCTAAACTGATACCACCATGCTGAAATGTGTTGCGGTAATAATTTGCAAAATGATTGTAATTGTTAGGATAACATAAAAACAAATCACCTTTTGCAAAGATGAAACTGGAATTTACATTTGGAACCGGAAGACCTGCTTCTCTGGGATCACGAAATGCCAGTACATCTTTGGGCTCATAGTTAAGATTTCTCCCATGTTTGTAACGGAGATTGGCAGTTGTTTGTTTATCACCTATTACTTTTACCGCCGTTTTTACTCTGGTACTTCCATGATCTGTTGCTACAATTAAGTTTATTTTTTTGTCGGCAATCTTTTTTAATGCCTGATGTAAAGGACTGTGCTCAAACCAGCTTTGCGTAATACTTCTGTAACTCGTTTCATCTCCGGCCAATTCTTTCAGTACTTCCATTTCGGTTCGTGCATGGCTGAGCATATCCACAAAATTATATACGATCACATTTATGTCGTTCTCCATAAAGTTGTGCATATTATCTACCAGCTTCTGACCGTCGCTGTTATTCGTAATTTTTGTATAACTCAACTTAAGATCACCTTTCACCTGTTTTTTTAAACTGGCTCTTAGAAATTCTTCTTCAAATAAATTTTTACCTCCTTCTTCATCATCATTTTTCCATTGGGTGGAAAAGTGTTTTTCAATATCTATCGGTAACATTCCTGCGAAAATGGCATTGCGTGCATATTGAGTAGCTGTAGGCAGAATAGCATAGAAAGTAGATTCTTCATGAATGCGGAAAGATTCAGCAAACATGGGCTGAATAGTTTTCCATTGATCATATCTAAGATTATCTATCAGAATAAAAAATAAAGGTGTTCCCTTTTCTAAATGCGGAAGCACTTTATATTTTAATAAATTATGACTATGATAGGCGCATCCACACTTTTTGGAGAAACCCAGGAAGCATAATTTTTTGAGACGAATTTGAAAAATTCATTGTTGGCTTCCTGTTTCTGCGATTCAAAAACTTCCTGCATTTCCGGGCTGTCGCTATGTTTCATGGCCAGTTCCCAATACACTAACTTTTTATAAATCTCCATCCATTCTGTATGATCCGGATTGTTGTTAAGTGCAGT
>JBKJSZ010000069.1:0-2520 GCA_046593675.1 Ferruginibacter sp. | reverse complement strand
GTTGCAGTGGTTGAAACAGACAAAGCAACGGGCTGATTGATTATTATCGTTTTACTTACAGGGCAAGTAGTTGCCGAGGATACAATTAACGTGTATGATCCTGCGGTTAGATTAGTTATAGAGGATGTATTTTGAACCGGCGTAGTATTCCATACATATTGATAGGTTCCTGCTGGATTTACCTGAATATTTATAGAACCCGTTGATTCACCTGCGCAAAGTATATCTGTTTGAGTGGATGTTACATCTGTAACCGTTATATTTTGTTGAATGGATGCCGGAGCATTATTAGAAGTGAGAACGGTAAAAGTTACATTGTATGTACCAGCAGCGCTGAACACATGAACAGGATTTTGTTCTGTGGATGTATTGGCAGTTCCTGAAGCCACATCATTAAAATTCCATAGTACGCTTTGCTGGCAAAAAGCAGGCGTACTGGAAAATGTTATACTTCTGTCAGCATTGCATATATAAGAAAAGGTAGCGGCATTGGAAGGCTTTTCCCGAATATCAAAATCATCTACAGCAAAACCATCGTAAGCATTGCATTGAGTTCCTGCTCCAAATACAAAACGGAACTGCACATTTGCCTGGCCAGCCAGGAAGTCAACTTTATGCATTGCCGTAATCCATGTACCACTCCCGTTTCCTCCCTGGCAGGATCCGGAAGTAGACTGTACATTTCCTGACCATCCGGATGTATTTCCTAAATATAAAATTGGAGTATAATTATACCAGTTCACACCAAGACAATTTGCATTGGAGGTTTCTGAACCAATAGTTAACCAGGTTGCGCCTCCATCTATTGAATATTGAAGGGCTGCACCATCAAATCTTTTCTCTATCTCCCAGAAAACTTTAAACGATACCTGTGGATTGGTTAAAGTTGAAAAATCATAACAACGGCTCATTAACCAGGAATTTTCTCCATCATTATATGCAGAACGGGTAAGCCCACCCGTTACCCAGCTTTTTGATCCGGAACCCGCAGTTGATATAATGGGTTTGGCAGGTGTTCCCCACGTCCAATCGGAAGAAATTCCACCGCTCGTCCATCCACCATCTGAACTTTCGAATGTTTCAGTGGCTGGAAATATGGCAATACACTGTGCATTTGACGACAAATTCTGTAAAAATAGAAAAAATAGAAAAAAAAATATGTGTAAAAGTTTTTTCAAAGTTTTAATAAATAGAAGAGGCGCAAAGCTACTAGTATATCATCAATTTTCCCTTTAAAAATTAATTTTCTACACGGATAAGAGATTAAATCGTGTGCGTAGTAAATATACTATAGAAAATAGTTATTTCTGCTATTTTTTAAAAATCTCGAATAAGCAATCTTTGCAGTATCCAATAATCCAAATAAGAAATTGTAAAAAATTTCGTTTTAAGTCCAAATCAATGTTCCATGAAAAACCAAACCGGTGCCTTATGGGTATCCATTTTACACATCTTGTGTTTACTATCCCCACTTTTTTCGGGGGCACAACAACAGATCGTACAGGTAGGTGCAGGTGAATATTGCACAGTGTACCGTACGAACACGGAGCGGGCATTTCTTACCAGGTATCAGGGATCAACATATTCCGCAGTTGATCTGGGTTTATCCGGCGTCAAGGAAGTTTATGGCGGACAATATACAGTTACCGTAAGATCAGCCACCGGTACATGGATTATAGGAGAAAGAAATTCCCAATTGATCACTCCCATCTTGGATAGTACTGGAAATCCATTTACATGTGATTATGTTCATTGTTTATATCAGAGTAATCTCTTTATTAAAGGAGGGAAAATATGGTACCAGGGAATAGATGATGTATTGAATCAAAACAATGGCGCTTTTAATACTGCGCCAAGAATGTTGATTAATCCTTCAGGAAAAACATTTGTAAAAATAGTAAGCGGATCTGCTACCACATTTGGTAGCTTAACCCGTATGTGGGCGTTGGCAAGTGATGGAACGGTTTGGCAATGGGACAGAACGAGAACATCTCCTGTACAGGTTATTTATTCAAATTCACTTTCTGATCCTGCCCGTAATATTGCGATGCTGGGAGCGAATGCTGAAATTATTGAAACCAATTCTGGAAATTTATGGGTGAAAGGCTATATCGCGAGTTATGCAGGGGGAATTGACTTTAGTTCAACATTTACCAATATCAAATCTGTTTGGCAGTCTGCAGGTGCAGTTTTTCCTACAAGAGAAATTGCTACTAATTATAATACAATACATATAATAGATGCTAACGGAAATCATTTTGCATCGGGTTCTAACGTTCAGGGTAATATTGGAAATGGAAAAGAAATGAATCCCTGGAAAAATTATTCTTTATACGGAAATGCATCTCCTTATTTATGGGGATTAGATAATTACCAGATAATGCAAACTCCAGTTTGGATCCCGGGTAAACTGAAAAATATTACCTCTTCCAATACTGTAGCATTTTATTTATATGCGCAGGATGAATTAAATAACTGGTACAGCTGGGGAAGGAATAAAGGACGTTGTTTAGGAAATGG
>JBKJSZ010000397.1:0-6167 GCA_046593675.1 Ferruginibacter sp. | reverse complement strand
AATTGTTATCATTAGCGGCTCCCTGGTTAAAATCATAATAAGCAATTAATCCTGGAGTGTCATCATTCAATTGACAACTCATAGTTGCAGCGATCTCAGCCTGCGATCTGGAATAATTCCAAACGCGTACCTCATCAATGTTACCTGAGAAATAATTACCAAAGACGAAACGGCTTATTTCTAAAACAGTTTCCGTGTAAGGAGCTGCGGGTGCAGAAGAAATCAACACATTATTCTTGTATAAACTCATATTACCTGAAGTGGCATCATAAGTAACTGCTACATGATACCATTGACCAGCCGTTAATGTTGCCGGATCGCTAACTTCTCCAAAGGTATTTGCCTGATGTCCGGCAGACAATCTCATATTGTTTAAATAAAGCGCAGTACCTGTTCCGGAGAGAATATTCGGAAACCCAGGCATTGCGTTGGGTTTAATCCATGCCTCTTTGGTATAGCTACCACTAATTACAAATGGCAAAGAAACATAATCATCCACACCATCAAAATTGAGTGATTGTCCGATTGCTTTGTATTCACCGGTAACATCAAAATTATACACCCCGTTATCTGCATCATTAGAATTAATAGTGATCGTAGCCGTTTTAATTCCCAATGGTGCGGTGGCTGTAAATGATATGGTGAAAGAGGCAGAAGCTCCTGCAGCAACGGTTGCTGGTGCACCACTGATGACGAAATCAGGCGATGAACTGCTAATAGAACTGATATTTAAAACGGCACTTCCAGTGTTGTTGATCACAAATGTTTTTACAACGGGAGAAGTAAAATAAGAACCGAAATTAGTTCCATCCAAAGCAGATGGAGTTACATCTCCTGCAAGAATACAAAGGTTATTTCCGGTAAGATGAATATTTGGTGCGGCACTGCAAAAACCGGTTAAGGTTATTCCATCAGCTACCCAGTTTGAATTATTTCCATTAAGTGCAAAATTTAATAATGTTCCATTTTTAGGGTTACAAAAATTTGCCCTGTCTCGGAGAGTAGTTTCTGAAGCGTTGTTACCTCCGGCAATGCCTTGCTGAAAATCATAGTATGCCAATAATCCTGGTGTATCATCTGTGAACCGGCAATTCATTCCTGCTGCAATTTCTGCAGCAGTTCTTACCACACTCCACAACTTTACTTCATCCATATTTCCGCCATAATAATTTGCCACATTAAATCGGCCTAATTCAGTTATGGTTTCAGTATAAGCAGGTGCAATTTGTGAATCAACCAACACGCCGTTTTTATACAATTTCATCACGCCTGTACCTGCATCAAATGTTACGGCGATATGATACCAGGTTCCGGCAGTTAAAGGTGTAACATCTGTTACTGCATTAAAAGATGGTGAATGACCAGCAGAAAGAGTCATATTATTTAAATACAACGCTGTAGCAGTACCAGAAATAATGTTAGGAAATGCGGGATTGTTATCCGGTTTGATCCATACCTCTTTGGTATAACTTCCACTTACAACAAACGGGAGTGTGACATAATCATCTACTCCATCGAAATTTAAAGATTGACCTGTCTGAGCGAAAGGTTTAATAGTTAAGGAAATAAATAATAAAGCGATGAAAGCCTTAAGCATGTAAATTTTCTTCATACAAATGATTTTGCAATCTAAATAATGGATACTTAAATTGTGGGGTATCTTCAAAATTACATAATTAAATCGCTTATTTTGATATTGGATTTAATTAATTGTGTACTATAATTTTGATATAAATGTATTGATAAATGTACTGAACTATAAACCAGTCCTTAATGTCTGTTGAAACGGTAATTAGCCTTAGAAAAAAAATTTATTTTGCTCATCTTGATGGCCTTCGATTCTTCTGTTTTTTAGCTGTATTTCTTTTTCACAGTTTTCAAACTGATGACCCCGCTATTGCTCAAAACAGTACGTTCCAACTGATCAAACACCATATTTTTGGGAATGGTTTTCTAGGTGTTAATTTCTTCTTTGTATTGAGTGGTTTTCTGATAACTTACCTTCTTATTGAAGAAAGAAAACTGAAAGGAAAAATCAATATTCCAAACTTTTGGTTACGAAGAATTTTACGGATATGGCCATTATATTTTGCCTGTGTTTTTTTTGGATTTGTATTATTTCCACTTGCAAAAAAAATGACCGGTGGCATACCTGTTGAAAATGCAAATCCATGGTATTATATCGGGTTCATCAATAATTTCGATTATATAAAAAAAGGGTTGCCAGACGCTCCGGGATTAGGCGTATTATGGAGCATAGCTATTGAAGAACAATTTTATCTAGTGTGGCCATTGGTGCTTTCCCTGTTTCCTATAAAAAAATACTGGATCCCTTTTGTAATTATAATTGCCGGAAGCCTTTTGTATAGAGCTTCTCATGATGTGCCGATCTTACATGAAATGCATACTTTCTCCTGTATAGGCGATATGGCAATTGGTGCTTTAGGTGCGTGGCTTTTATTGGAAAGGCAATCTTTTTATAATAAAATCGTTAATCTCCCTAAAGGCCTGATCCTATTGGTGTATGTATTATTCATCAGTATATTTTTGTTTAGAGACGAGTGGTTGCTGAACAATTATTATATCAGAATATTTGAAAGGATGTTTACAGCAATAATCATTCTGATCATGATAATGGAACAATGTTTTTCGGATCATTCATTTTATAAGATGGGAAATTTTAAAATCGTTTCCAATCTCGGACTGATCACGTATAGTTTATATTGTATACATTTTATGGTGATATCTGCCATTACAGAATTGATGTCGAAATTGGGATTGAATCAATATGTATGGCAAATTATATTGTTGCAGACATTTGTAGCGTTGGTCATTACCATCATTGCTAGTAAAATAAGTTACAAATACTTCGAAAGCCCGTTTCTAAAATTGAAAGACCGATTCAGTTATATAACAAAAAAATAAACGTTAAGACCAATAAATACAAACCTGATAAATGTACAATGATAAGTACTCATAAGCTTTCAAGCGTAATTGGTTACTTTCGCAAAATAACCACCCTTTCATGCAGGAAGCGATCAGTAAAAAAGAAATCATCAGCTATTTAAAAAAAAATTACCAGGCTGCAGGTTTTATAGATGGGTTGAAAATAAAATACCGTTCGCTAATCTGCCCGTTTTCCATTTTAATAGAGGAAGTTAAACCGGGAGATAAAGTTGGAGATATTGGATGTGGTTCCGGGCAATTAATGTTTTTGATGGAACACTTTGCCAGACCATCAGAAATTTTTGGAATAGAGATCAATGCACGTTTGGTTAATAATGCCAATAATTTATTCAGAAATAAAGGAAATGGAAATTTCCGTTTCCGGACTTATGACGGGACGCATTTTCCAGAGGAGATCAGCGAAATGGACGTGATATTTTTAGTGGATGTATTGCACCATATACCCGCTAAACAACAAATCTCATTTTTAAAAAATCTTTTTTATAAAATGAAACCGGGAGCACGATTCGTTTTAAAAGATATTGATGCAGATAATCCATTGGTATATTTTAACAAATGTCACGATCTGTTGGTAGCGCATGAAATAGGAAACGAAATTTCATTCACCAACGCCAAAAATATATTAGAGCAAAACGGGCTTACCATTCTGCAGGAAAATAAAAGAACGATGTATGTCTATCCGCATTACACAATCATTGCACAAAAATAAAATCAACCGTTATTTTCTCCTCCTCTGCTTCGCGATATTATCTGTATATCCGATATATAGAAATTTCTATTACAGCAATGGTATCAAAACCTATGAACGTCACATTGCGGTTTTAGAAGGAAGATCAGAATTTTATAATCCCTGGCAGTACCGTATTTTATGTCCTTATACAGTGGAGGCATTTATGTGGATGTATAATCATACTATTGATAAAGTATATCCGATTGAACAAAAAATTCATTTTAATATTGAAAATACTTCGGGCATCAATGAAGAAACATCTGAGTTTATAAAATTAATGCAAACTCCCGGAGCCATGAAGTATATGATCATTTTCATACTCTTCAGATTTATAGAACATTTTATTATTTTTTGTCTTGCCTGGAAATTATGGTCAGCATTTATCAGGAACAAATGGCTGATATTTTTCGGAATTAATTTTTTGGCATTGGCTTTCGGCAATGCGGTTACAGCTGCTGACTTAAGTTTTAATACGTATATGGATATTATGTTGTATTTGCTTGCTGCGAATATTATCATTTATAAAAAAAATTCTTACTGGATCATTCCTATCACATTGATCGCAGCATTTAACAGGGAAACCGGAATGCTTATTCCATTTTTATACATCATTTCGCAATTTGATTTTACACAATTCTCATTTAGTAAAATGAATATTTCTTCTGTAAAATGTCCATCCGCAACACCTTGGATCATTACTGCCATCTCTTACATCATTTTCTTTTTCATATTTTTTGCATTGAGACAACATTTTGGTTATCGTCCGCAACAGGTTTGGAAAGTAGAAGCGGGATTACCTATGCTCAAACTTAATTTATTCAGTGCGGTAGGCATGAAAGCTTACATGGAGATGATCGGAACTTTCGGCGTAATTCCTTTGATCATTTTATATTGTTTTAAAATATTCCCATACATTTTAAAGAAATGGTTTTTATTTATTGTGCCTGCATGGTTCGCCATTCATTATATTTCTGTAGTGGTGTATCAAACAAGATTATTTATGGTTCCCATGATCCTGATCATGTTACCTATGATTTTACTGGTGGTGGAAAATATTTACCATGAAACAAAAACCCAAGAAACCCTATAATATGAAAGCATATATTCAGCTGATCAGACCAAAAGACTGGGCAAAGAATTCTTTTTTGTTTATTCCTTTATTTTTTGCTGGAGAAATTTTTAATAAAGAAATCTTATTAGAAGAACTAATGGGGTTTTTCTGTTTCAGTTTTGTAGCAAGCGGTATATATATTATTAATGATTACAGGGATATTGCTGATGATCAACTTCATCCCGTTAAAAGGAAAAGGCCTTTAGCCTCCGGTGCCGTATCTAAAACAACTGCTATTATCATGAGTGCCTTATTGATCATTACCGGATTAACCGCGGCATGGTTTATCAGGGATAAATTCTTTTTTGTACTCGCATTATATTTTCTTTTAAATATTGGATATTCATTCGGTCTGAAAAATATTTCCATTCTGGATATTATAATTATATCAATAGGATTTGTATTAAGGGTGAAATCAGGAGCTGTGATTGCACGAATTGGTTTAAGTGAATGGTTGGTGATCATGATATTTCTTCTCGCTTTATTTATGGCGATGGCAAAAAGAAGGGATGATGTATTGATCAAAATTTCTTCAGGAACAGATATGCGTAAATCAGTAAAAGGCTATAACCTGGAATTCATAAACACGGCCATTTCATTGATATGCGCAGTGATTTTAGTATCCTATCTTATGTATGCTATGTCGCCGGAAACCATGGCAAGGCTTAATACATACCGGTTGTATTATACTTCACTTTTTGTAATTGCCGGAGTGTTCCGTTACCTGCAGCTGATATTTGTACAACAGGATTCTCAATCGCCAACCAAAATTTTATATAAAGACCGTTTTATACAAGCGTGTATTGTCTTGTGGGTTTTTAGTTTTTATATAATTCTCTATGCAAAAAACATTTCCATTTTCAAATAAACCACTTGAAAAAAACGATCGCTTTTTTTGATTTTGATGGCACCATAACGCGTAAAGACACGATGCTGGAATTGATCCGTTTTGCCAAAGGAAATGCTATCTACTATTCAGGCCTTCTTCGTTTATCACCATGGCTGATTGCCATGAAAATGAGATTCATTAACAATGAAACTGCAAAAGAAAAAATGTTGTCGTTATTTTTCAAAGGAATGCCACTGGAAATTTTCCATTCACTTTGCCTTTCATTTACAGAGAAAAAAATCACATCACTAATCAGGCCTGATGCTATGGAAGCCATAGCATTTCATAAAAACAATAAACATGACATTGTGGTGGTTACAGCTTCTGCAGAAAATTGGGTAAAACCATGGTGCGATGAACAATCTATAAAAATTTTAGGAACACATTTAGAAGTAGATTCGAAGAACTGCGTAACCGGAAAATTGAAAAGTATCAATTGTAACGGCGATGAAAAACTAAATAGAATAAAA
>JBKJSZ010000389.1:0-3591 GCA_046593675.1 Ferruginibacter sp. | reverse complement strand
CTTATTATCGATTCTATTTACAGAGGCGGTGTTAAACAAACCATCACCGTTGCGCCACCAACTTGCAATAATGGCAAAGCTTCTTATTGTATTACAGGAGGAAACCTTGGGCCTGCGGGATCTTTACTTGTATATTTTTCCCAGGGTGGAATACCGGGAACAGGATATGGATGCTATGTTCCTGAAAGTGGACCCACACCAATTACACTGACAAGTTTTTATGCAAAAAGAAGTGGAAATTCTGTGTCTCTCGTATGGAACACATCTGCGGAGATCAATGCTAAAGAATTTATTTTGCAAAGAAAGATCGATAACAATTTTGTTGATGTGGCAACTCTCATTGCTACAAATAAAGTAGGTGGAAGTACTTATAATTACAACGACAATAATGCAACTAAAAAAGTAACTGAATACCGTTTGAAAATGGTTGATTTGGATGGAAGTTTCAAAATCAGTGATATCAAAACAATCAGAGGTGTTTCATCGGCGAGTGATTTTATCATCTATCCGAATCCAAGTACCGGAAATGCGAAGATCTCTATTACTGATATTTCTGAACCTACAGATGTTCAGCTAATTGACAATTCAGGCAAAGTGATTAAAACTATTTCTATGTTATCATCTAATACAGTTGATCTGAATAATCTTCAGAAAGGAATGTACCTGATTCGTATTGTTAACAAACAATCCGGTGAGTCAACAACAAAAAAATTAACTGTTCTTAATTAATTCAAACAAACACCAACTAAGAGCCGCCCAGTTTGGGTGGCTTTTTTTGTACCTATATGTAAATGAAAATGTAAGTAATGATGTTGATCCAACTTCTCTGATAAATTTTCTTTGGTAGTTAGAAAAAATCAAATTTATAAGATGATAATTTCGATTACAATGAAATTAATAACGAATAAAATACCCAGTTAATTGAAATGGAACGAATGTGTTTGTTTTCATTTCTGATTAATAATTTAATAATCGAAAAGTTTTTTACAGTTCCGAAATCTCAATGTATAATCCGGCTGTGAGAGTTATAATCCTAAAAATTATCTTTTAAATTCTTATCCGAAATTAAAGTTTTAAAAAAAAAATAAAAAAACCGTCACATTTATGCAACGGCTAATAATAATTGAAATGAATTTATTGTGCTAATGAAATCCTGATCTGAACACCTGCTCTTGTATTTGTTGTAGGTGCGGAGGATGAAATATAAGGTTTAACTTTTCTTTGATCGTAGAAGAGTTTTATGTTCACTCTGTTGTTGAGAAAATAATCAACTGAAGGACTAAAGGTTACTTCCCTGCTACCACCGGTTGCAAAATTATTATCCTGATCAAGGCGGCTGTTTGCATTTACATTATCGCGTATCCGGAAATCAAATCTGAAATTTATTTCATTAGATAACTTACCTGAACCATCCGGATCAAGGATTTTAGGAAGTTTAAGTCCGCCTAATAATTTTAAACCTCTTTTACGATAGCCTGCTCCTATTGTATATTCGGTACTTCTCACTTCACTCAATTGATAATCATATAAGCTTAAACTTAACTGGCGAGATTTTGCAAATTCAAATTTAGCCTGAAGCTGATTCGTAAACATCGCATCAAAGCCTATCAATGGTGAAAATTGTTCCTGAATGGTAACATTCGGCACAAGGAAATAAGGAACAAAATTATTAGAAACTGTATCGAGGAATGACGGATATCCATACCGCGACACATCCTGATACAATAAAGCGGAAGTAAATCCATTCATACTCAGGTTTGCTGTATAACCGTGAGATACATTGAAGCTATTGAATATTTTCGCCAACGTCCCGATTCTAGTTAAACCACTGTAATCAATTTTCCAGTTTGGTTTTGGAAGGATGGCTTTAAAAGGGTTTGATTTTGTATTAGCATTATTTTGTTTGATCAGCGCCACATTTTTAGGATCTTGTCCTGTATAGGCTGCGATGAAGGAAGGGATCAAAACATCAACAGCATATTTTCCATACCCATAAGAATAACCATCGGCAACAACCTGGCCGTTGCTGTAAGGATTTAATCTTCCTAAACGTTCCGATAAAATGACCCTGTTATTTTGAAAAGTTTTAAATGTTTCAGATACGCGGTTTGGATCAAATTTTCCAAACAATGTTTTAAATGCGATATAACTCACATCAAATCCTCCACCGGCATACGGACTTAAATGCATGAACCTTCTGTCTGTACCACCTGTGGTATCTATGAACCTGAATGTTTCACTATAATTTTTACTAAAAGTTTTACTGACGTTTATCGTTATAGTAAGATCTCTTACCGGTTCTAATTGTGCAGATAAAGTAATTCGCTGATCGAAATTTTGCTGGAATAAAGAGTTGAAATTCGTATCTCGCGTTATCACACCTTCATTGGCTTTCCGGTTAAGCCAATTGGTATCGGGTTGCATACCCATTATAAATGCAAGACCGGGCTGCATACTTTTGAAATTTTGCCCAACATATTTGGTGCTGTCTGTATAACCCGGCAATCTCGTGTTTGCATTTTCTGAAACTGAAAAATTCACCTGCTTCACACTTGTAAGAATTTTTCCAAAGATCTTAGCCGGTAACCCAACGTAAGGCATTGCCGTTTTATCAACTATTCTTCGGGTCTGAACAATCCTTTTGCCGCTTTTTGTGGTTACAGAATCTTTGACCTTAGTGATACGGTTTCTCCATTTTTCGCGATCATCTTTATTAGAAGGCGCATCCATTTGACGAAGCCATTTAGATTTCTGATATAAACGGGTTAAATCCAGTTGTACCGTAGCTTCTTTTTGCTGGCCGTTTTCCAGGAAGTTTCCTAATTCCACAGCAAGACGGGAAGCTCCTATCCATCTATAAGTAGCCTGGTATTTTAAATTAACAGTCGTCCAGTCCAGTAATGGAAATTTTGCAGTTGGTAATGTGTATCCAAAATTGGCAGTCTGAAAAAATAAAGTATTTCTTCCGCCCTTAAATAAATTACGCATCAGCGTATCCTTCTTTTCTTTTGTATCAATTCTTCCTGCCGGTTCATCAATCCGCGAGTTATTGGTGGCTGAGTAATCAAAGTTCAGCGATTTGGTAAAATTCCACCGCATGATATAATCTCTTTGGAAAACGAAGTATTTATCATAGGTTTCAGGAATCTGATATTTTGAAGTACCAATACTTCTTGGTCGTATCACACCAAATTGCCTGCTGAGATCAGCCCGGAAACTTAATTGTGATGGTATGTAATTAAAATTAAAATCTTTGATCAAATCAAACCAATGTGTTTTATTCTTTTTCAACACATTTTTAAATGGAGTAATATACTTTGGTTGAGGAGAATAATTGTAACCAATAGCACCACGGTGACGTGTTACGTCATTGTATTCTATTAACGGACTATGACTTTCTGTTTTGATGAATGAATAACTTACATCCACATTTTCTATATCATAGATCTTGGGAGTTTTACCATTCGTTTTATTTTTTCTTACGTTGGTAAAATTTAAAGTTTTTACAGATACAAAATCAATAGAAGTTTTCCTGATGGAATCACGGGCTGATTTGGTAGGCGCTGTTTTTAATTTCTCTTTAAGAGTGAT
>JBKJSZ010000387.1:0-2742 GCA_046593675.1 Ferruginibacter sp. | reverse complement strand
AATAGGAGGCAATGTAATATCTACCTGTACGGCACCTTCCGCACCAGTAGGATCTATCACACCTACTGCAAATCCGGCTTGTGGTTCTACAACATTAAGTTTTCCAGCCAGTGGGGTTGCGGGCGTTGTATATTACTGGCAAAATTCTGCTTCCGGAACAAGTACGGCAACTGCAACAGATGGAACGGCAAACTATACCGTTTCCACAACGGGAACTTATTATGTAAGGGCACAAACCACGGCTACTTCATGCTGGTCTGCATCCGCATCATCGGTATCAAGTGGTGTTATCACCATAAATACAGCACCTTCTATTACAACTTCGCCTTTAAATACTTCCACTTCTATCTCTCAAACAGCAACATTTACTGTAGCTGCAACAGGAACAAGCTTAACTTATCAATGGCAGGTAAATACGGGAATGAGTTGGTCAAATATTACCAATGGCGGTGTTTACAGTAATGCTACTACCGCCACATTATCAGTTATCAATCCACCTCTTTCTTATAATGGTTATCAATATAGAGTCATAGTTAGTGGTGCAACGCCCTGTACTGCCGCAACCTCAGCTGCTGCAACTTTAACCGTAACAATCTATTGTATCCCATCCATTCCTGGAGGAGCCTGTGATGAATATATCAGTACTGTTACTATTAATACGTTAACCAATCCATCGCCATCGCCATTTAATTGCGGAGCTACATCAAATGGTTATTCTGATTATAGTACGCTTAACACAAATGTTGTAAAAGGACAAACGTATTCTTTAAGTCTTGGTGTAGGAGAAATTTTTACACCTGATCCTTCTTCTGGTTATACAGGTGATGATATAAGGATATGGGCAGATTGGAATCAAAACGGTGTGTTTACAGATCCCGGGGAAACACTGGTATCATTGAACGATAATGGTGGAGCAGGGGCCTATAGTTTCACTGTTCCTTTAACGGCAACATCCGGAAATGTAAGGATACGAATCCGGCTGGTATATGCAAATGAAACCAGTTCTTGCGGATCGGCTACTTATGGTGAAACCGAAGATTATACTTTAATCGTCGCTGATCCATGTGTTACAGGGTATACCGTATCTAACTTTTATCCTACATCAGGTACTGTGGGAACATGGGTAAGAATTGTTGGAACAGGATTCACCAATGTAACAGCAGTAAAATTCAATAATGTTGCAGCATCTTCTTTTACCCTTGTAAGCACTACAGTAATATTAGCCAAAGTGCCTGCAAATGCAGGAACGGGAAAAATTACCCTTACCAATAATACAAGTTGTGATTATAATACCGCCACAAATTTTACAGTATTAACTTATTCAGGTACATGTGCAGGTGTTGGAAGTTATTCTGACTTACTGATAACCGAATTATCTGATCCTGCCGTTGGTAATAATCACTACATAGAAATATATAATGGAACGGCTTCAGCCATTGATCTGAACACGCCAAATAATTATGCCATTCAGGTAACAAATGATCCCTCTACTACACAAACTGTAGATATCAGCGGAACTATTGCTTCAGGACAAATAAAAGTATATTATGCAGGGACAAATGGAGGTCTTGCTTCCTCTCCCGCTCAAGGAACCAGCAATGGTTTTAACGATAAAGACACCATTAAATTACTTAAAAATGGTGTAATCATTGACAGGGTAAACACGCCCAATTATGTTGGATATAATTTCACCAGATTAACATCCATAACGAGTCCTTCATCAACATTTATTGCTTCCCAATGGACGATCACACCTGAGCCAACAACCCAATCAACGGCAGGTATTGGCGTTTACAACGTTACACCAACCATTACATTAACTGCTCCGTCAGATATTGCATCTTGTTCTATAACTTTTTCCGTTTCTGCCACGCCAATCGCCGGCACTACTTTTCAATGGAAATATCATGATGGAAATGTTGCTACGGGCTGGACTAATCTCGTTAATGGAACGGTAGGTGGTGCTACTATCAGCGGTGCTACCACTAATACAGTTACCATAACCGGAGATCTCACTGTGTATAATAATTACCAGTTTTATGTGGAAGCGGTAAATTCAGGATGTACTGCTTACAGCAATGCTGCTCAGTTTAAATTAAATGCAGACCGATATTTTAAAACAGATATTGTTACAGGTAATTGGTCATCCGCCAATACCTGGTTAATGGCCACTTCAGCATCAGGTCCCTGGACAAATGCCTGTACGTACCCAACAGGAAGTACATCAGATTATATTAGTGTTGAAAGCGGAGCTGTTGTAACCTTAGATGTTTCACCAATTACAATTGATCAGCTGATAATACAGAACGGAGGCACATTAATTCAACCTTCGGGAACGCTTTTAACAATTGGCAACGGCGCAACAGGTTCAGACTTTATTGTGAAGGGTATATATAATGACAATAGTTTAACTACTACGGTTTTCAATTCAGGTGCTACGTGGTCGATGGATACTTTAGGTACTTTAATTAAAACTAATAATTCCGGTGCGGGCATCTGGCAAACCAGTTATGAAGGAGGAATTTCAACCATACCCGCGACGGGTAAATGGATTATACGGTATAATGGTACGAATATAAATATTCCATTCATTTCCATTGGATCGTATTATCCCAATCTCACGTTCGAAAGTACATCAGGTGTTTGGACGCCAGGCACATTAACTAAATATACCGGTTCAAGTGGTTATGCAACAGTGAAAGGAACGTTAGATATTGGAGGAACTGGAAGCGGAACTGTAAA
>JBKJSZ010000188.1:0-8427 GCA_046593675.1 Ferruginibacter sp. | reverse complement strand
TTCCTAAAGTGCCAGAGTAATTTTATTGATGGATTGAAATCTGTTCAGTCTTACGCTAATGAACATTATAATAAAACATTTATCGAACTAAAAAAAGAAAATCAGTTTAACATTGTAAAGCATTTTCAAAAGGAAGGGAAAAATTACTCTGGCACTTTAGGAAAAATTAAAAATAAATTATTGGGGAAATCATTTTTTCATATTCTTAAAGAATATACCACCATCGCATTTTGCTCTTCTCAAAAAGGAGCTACACAAGCTTTGGTTTATGATTACATTCCGGGAAAATATGAAGCATGCCTTTCTCTACAACCCGGACAAAAATCCTGGGCAACTAAATAATATTGGGCGCAAATCAAAACGATAAAAAAAATATTTCTTCCGGTGGAACATTCGACGCAATTGTTGTAGGCAGCGGAATCAGTGGTGGCTGGGCAGCCATGGAATTGTGTAAGAAAGGAATGAAAACTTTATTATTAGATCGCGGTAGAAAAGTAGAACATATAACAGATTACACCACCGCCTCTTTACGACCATGGGAATTTCCCGGTAAATTAATCTTATCCGAAAAAGACAAACAGGAAAATCCCGTTCAGTCTTCGGTATATAATGAAGGCAGCCGTCATTTTTTTGTGAATGATAAACAACATCCTTATATACAGGAAAAACCATTTAACTGGATTCGCGGTTACCAGGTTGGCGGACGTTCGCTTACCTGGGGAAGACAAACCTACCGTTTAAGTGACCTTGATTTTGAGGCCAATGCAAAAGATAGCCATGGTGTTGACTGGCCGATTCGTTATAAAGACATTGCTCCCTGGTATGATTATGTAGAAAAATTTATTGGCGTGAGTGGAAATCGGGATGGCATAGCGCATGTTCCCGACGGAATATTTCTTCCGCCTATGGAAATGAATTGTATTGAACAACATTTTGCAGGTTCAATAAAATCAAAATATGGCAGACCTGTAATTAATGGTCGCGTAGCAAATATTACAAGAGGCTGGGAAGGAAGAGGACCTTGCCAATACCGTAATTTATGCGATCGGGGTTGTCCCTTCGGCGGTTATTTCAGCAGCAATTCAGCCACTATTCCTGCAGCTAGGGCAACGGGTAATTTAACTTTAGTGCCTCATGCTATCGTATATGAAATAATATACGACGCCGACAAAAAGCGGGCGAAAGGTGTTCGTGTAATAGATGAACTGACCAAAGCAACAACGGAATATTTTGCAAAAATCATTTTCCTAAACGCTTCTACCATTGCAACGGCTTCGATATTGCTGCAATCCACATCAAATGCTTTTCCGGATGGTTTTGGAAATTCAAGCGGTCACATAGGATTGAACTTGATGGATCATCATTCAGGCGCAGGCGCTGGTGGTGTGCATGACGGATACAAAGACAAATATTATAAAGGTCGCAGGCCCACAGGTATTTATATTCCGCGGTTCCGGAACTTATCGGATGGCGAAAAAAATAGTTTTATCAGAGGATATGCATTTCAGGGCGATGGAGAAAGAGCAGAATGGACAGATGTAATGCTCCAAGATGATTCTTTTGGAGAAGATTATAAAGCATCTTTAACTAAACCTGGTCCCTGGTCGATGTGGATAGGAGCCTGGGGAGAATGTTTACCAAATTCAAAAAATAAAATTTCATTATCGAATTATAAAAAAGATCAATGGGGTTTGCCATTGATAGAAATTGATTTTGAATTTGGTAATAACGAAAAAAAGATGAGAGAAGATGCAAGGGAATCAGCCGCAGAAATGTTGGAAGCATCCGGGTTTAAACATGTACAAACTTTTGATTATAATCCAACAGGCGGAACTACCGTTCACGAAATGGGAACCGCAAGAATGGGAAAAGATCCTAAAACTTCTGTATTGAATGCATTCAATCAGATGCACGATGTAAAAAATGTGTTTATTACAGATGGAAGTTGTATGCCATCGGGTGGTTGTCAGAATCCATCACTTACTTATATGGCTTTAACTGCACGTGCCTGTGCATTTGCAGTGCAGGAAATGAAAAAAAATAATATCTGAATTATTTTACAGATATAATATATGTAGCCAGGTCTTCTGCATCCGATTGAGGCATTCCCGGATGTGCATTCATAGGCACTTGGCCCCAAACTCCAACTCCGCCTTCAATGATCTTTTTTGATAGATAGGGCACTACATCTTTTTTTGTTTGATATTTTTGTGCAATACTAACATAGGATGGACCTTGTAATTTTTCATCTTTACGATGACATACTGCACAATCGTATTTTTTTATTAAAGCAAATTCCTCTGATACATTTTCTGATGCGGCTGGAAAAGTTGTTACAGGAGTTTCATTTTTGTCATCTTTTGAAGCATTGCAGGCATATAAGGCACAAACAATAAATAGTATAACGAATATTTTTTTCATGAATGGAGTTATCAGAAGTAAAAATAGCATAAACGTTCAATTTTTAAATTTTATCATAAGGTTTATGAAATAATCTTTTTGGTAAAAATGATATATTATCTTGCTTCCCTGCAATGAAAAATGTCTGTTTACATACGTTTCTACTTTTGTTTTTTAGTGTCTCCTGTCAGGATTCTGACGCACAAAAAATAATTAAGGTGGGAACCGGTGAGTATTTTACTTCTTACCTAACCGATGAAGGAAATATGTATGCGGCTTCGGGAAATGGAAAAACATACAATAACCTTCGTATTCCTGTTAAAAATATTGTTGATGTAGATGGCGCTCAATACCATAACATAGCGTTGAATGACTCTGGGGAAGTGTATATACTTGGATATAAATCGAATGGAAAATTATATGCGGATCTGGTAAAAAAAGATGGTAATGGCAATCGCTTTTCTGGAAACGAAAAAGTATATGGTTGGTATGAATGTTACCTCACTCTAAAAAAAGGAGAAATATGGATCTGGGGACAGGATCTGTTGAACATGAACAAGGGAAAAAATATTGATGAACCTATCAAATTATTAAATCCTGTTGGAAAGAAATTTAAAAAACTGGTTCCGTTAACTATGAATGTTCATACATTATTGGCATTGGCACAGGATGGAACCGTTTGGCAATATCAAAAAAGCGCAATTCCTCAAAGAATAAAAATAAATGGAATTGCAAAAAATATTTCAGGCATTGCGGTCGGTTGTTATGTGGTGGAAACCAATAATGATTTACTGGCCTGGGGATACCTGGGTTCTTATCTTGGTTTAAAAGATTTATGTACCACACCGGTCTCTATAAAGTCGAAATGGGTCGCTGCCGGTTGTGTGTTTCCTATTAAAGAACTGGTTGGAAATTACAATACACTCCATATCATTGATGCCAATAATCATTTGTTCGGCGCCGGTGAAAATGTACAAGGTGAAGTTGGAAACGGAAAACAATTTTATTCCTGGAAGAACTATCAGCCTCCTTATGCATGGAATTGGAATCATGGTCAGATGATACAATCTCCGGTACAGATTTTTGGAGAGTTTAAAAATTTGTGTACCAGTACAACTATTACTTTTTATCATTTCGTACAGGATATGGGCGGCAATTGGTATAGCTGGGGAAGAAATAAAGCCCGTTCCCTTGGAAATGGCATCAGTTTATCAGTTGAAGATGAATCACGTTATCCAAATGGATTGAATGTTCCTGCACCTGCACCTGTAGATCCATTGCACGTTAAATGGAAGGTGATTCCGCAGTTTGATATATCGGCTCCTCGAAAACCGCTGGCACATGCGGGCATTAACCAGTTCATTAGAAAATCTTTTACGAGTCTATCCGCACAATATTCCTCCGCTGAAGGAAGTAAAATCAAAGTGTATGCATGGAAACAAATTGCAGGAAAAGAGGTCAGAATTTTAAAACCTTATTCTATGAAGACTACTGTAACAGGTTTACTGCGCGGTGAATATACATTTCAATTAACAGTGATTTCCGATAATGATCTCAGTGCTGAAAGCTTGATTATAGTTACCGTTCTATAGAAAAAAAATGAAAATGTATATTTCTGCATGTATAATACACCATTGTGGATAAATGTAGTATTGTTATTTATAACAAATTCCTTTCATTTGCACCATTAATCCTTTACTTGAAATTTTATTTTTATTGTGATCGATTTTCTTTGATTAGAAAATAGGAAATATCATTTTTAAAAATGAAAGAAAACATAATTCTGACTCACAAGAACCTTCCAGCATTTTGGGAAAACCTAAAACTATGCCAAGGCATGTATGTATTCTATTGTATTAACCAATATTCATCTGTTTAATCTATTAATGAGCTGATGAATATCTTTTTTTTCATGCGTAAAAATCTTACGCTGATTTTATGCTGCTTTTTACCAAACTCTATACTGAAGGCACAACAAATTGTGCAGGTAGGAACAGGAGAATATTTTACCACTTTCAGAACGGATGATGGAAAATTATTTACCAGCAAATGGGGAAATTCTATTCCTGCAATTTATGATTTTGGTTTACAGGACGTAATAGATGTAGATGGAGCACAATACACAAACGTTGCTTTAACTGCATCCGGACAGGTTTATATTGTAGGAATGAATGCTACCGTAAATCCCTTTACGAATTTAGTTGCAGAGGATAATCAGGGAAATCCTTTTGTTGGAAATACTAAAGTATATGGATTTTACCGCTGCTATTTTTCTTTAAGAGACGGAAACGTCTGGTATTGGGGAATTGGAGATATCCTGAACAGGAATGGTGGTGCAGAAATTACGGCTCCCATACAATTGGTGCAACCCATAGGTAAAACTATAGTGAAACTGGTGATGGGTTCTCCCACAACACCCAGTGATTTTACTGCAGTTTGGGGACTTGCTTCTGATGGAACTGTTTGGGAATGGAAAAGATCGCAGGCAGAACCTACTCAGGTTTCATTTCCGGGAAATCGTGCAGAAGATATTGCGATGGTTGCCCATTTTGCTTTGGTGATTAAAACATCAAATAATCTTTTTACCTGGGGTTATGATCCTACTTATGTTGGGGGACGTTCATGGTGGGTTGTATCAGGAATTCAATCTATAAAATCTGTGTGGCAGTCTGCAGGTTGTGTTTGGCCTATTAAAGAAATAGTGGGTAATTACAATACATTACACATCATAGATGCCAACGATCACATGTGGGCATCGGGCAGTAATCCGCAGGGAGAAATTGGCAACGGTATAGAATTTACTCCGTGGCGTACTTCTTCAAATCCATGGCAATGGGATTTTGGTTTGGGACAATTATTAACACCACCCACTCAAATACCCGGTAAATTCAAAAATATCTGCGCTGGAAATACCATTGCCTTTTATTTGTATGCGCAGGATTTAGGTAACAACTGGTATAGCTGGGGAAGAAATAAATCGCTTTCATTGGGAAACGGTGAAACTTTAAGTATCAATGACTATGCAATTTTTCCTGAAGCTTTGAACGTGCCGGCACCTACTCTTGTTACGCCATTGTCTCAAACCTGGAGAATTGTTCCTTTCAATCCTTTGGTCCAACCAGCACCTTTTGCGCATGCGGGTGTAAATCAATATATCACCAGCAATGAAACAATTTTATATGGATCCGGTTCCTGGCAACAGGACGGCACACTAACGAATTATCAATGGTCAAAGTTGAGCGGAGTTGGTGGAGATATCATACAGCCAGATTCGATAAATACCGCAGTAACCGGATTGGCAACGGGTACTTATGTTTTCAGAATGACGGTAACCAATAATCTGGGCATAACAGCTTCGCGTAACGTTAGCGTGGTAGTGAATTCGCCCAATGAATTGCCGACCGCAAATGCAGGATCTGATCAGGTGGTCACGCTTCCGGTTGACGTGTTGTCCTTAACGGGTAATGGTACCGACCCCGATGGAAGTATCGTTTCTTATGCTTGGAACAAAATCAGCGGACCTGTTACAGGAACAATAGAAAATCAAACTGCTGCCTTCACAACGGTCTCCGGTTTGTCGCAAGGCACTTATAAATTCAGGTTTACAGTTACGGATAATAATGGTGCCATTGCCAGAGATACTATAACTGTTGTGGTGAATCCTCCTCCAAATGACCTGCCTTCTGTAAATGCAGGCCCTGATCAAACCATCACGCTTCCTTTAAATTCCATAACATTATCTGGTAGCGGAACAGATAACGATGGATCAATAGTTTCCTATAGCTGGTTTAAAATTAGTGGTCCGGCAACCATATCCATTTCAAATGTATCATCTGCTGTAACAACGGTAACAGGATTGACGCAAGGAATTTATTCCTTCAGATTGACCGTTACGGATAATGCTGGAGCTATAGCACGAGATACTATGAAGTTAATAGTAAACCCTGCGCTGAATCAATTACCAAGGGCTAATGCAGGTCTTGATCAAACGATCACGCTTCCTGTAAATAGTATAAATTTATCAGGATCAGGAACGGATACAGACGGAACGATTGTTTCTTATAACTGGAGTAAAATTCTCGGGCCGGCAGCCGGAACTATTTCAAATTCTGCGTTGGCCTCTACAACGGTCAGTGGCTTTACTCAAGGGAGTTATACCTTTAAATTGACAGTTACCGATAACAGCGGAGCAATGGCTTTTGATACTATAAATGTGATTGTAAATGATACGCTGAATCAATTGCCAACGGCTAATGCGGGATTGGATCAAACGATCACGCTTCCTGTAAATAGTATAATCTTATCTGGATTAGGAACAGATCCGGATGGAACAATTGTTTCATTTGCATGGAATAAAATAAGTGGTCCAGCGTGTACGATTTTAAATGCTACGAACGCATCAACAACGGTCAATGGACTTACAGAAGGTTTGTATAAATTTAAACTCACCGTCACAGATAACAGTGGCGCAATGTCACAGGACACAATGAAGTTGGTGGTGAATGCAGCGCCTAATCAATTACCGGTTGTATTCGCTGGCTATGATCAAACCATTGCTTTGCCGTTAAGTACCATAGTAGTGAATGCTGTTGCCAGCGATCCTGATGGCAATATCATATCTTATCTATGGACTAAAATTGCGGGTCCTGCGTTTGGAATTATCGTAAATCCTACATCCGTTTCATCAAATATTTCAGGTCTTGTTCAGGGTGTTTATAAATTTGAAATAAAAGTATTTGATAACAATGGTGCTTTGGCTCGTGATACGATGCAAGTTATAGTTAATGCCATTAATCTTCCACCGTTAGTAAGTGCGGGCGCTGATCAATCTCTAACGCTTCCGCTAAACCAAACAACTTTATCGGGAATTGCATCAGATCAAGATGGAACCATAGTTTCGGTTTCGTGGACCAAAATTTCTGGTCCTGCAGGAGGAAATATAATGTCTATAAATAATCTGAACACTTCCGTTATTTCATTTTCCCAGGGAATTTATGTATATGAATTAAAAGCAACGGATAATAACGGCATCAATTCCCGTGATTCAGTTGTTGTAATTGTTATGGCAGCGCCCGTTCCGAACCAGCCACCTGTAGTAAATGCCGGCACAGACCAACGAATTTTATATCCAGATAACAGCGTGTCACTTTATGGATCCGCAACGGATTTGGATGGAACGGTTATGGATTGCCGCTGGAGACTTTTATCTGGTTCTCCGGTAAGTTTCTCATCTCCGGATATGTTGACTACTATGGTGAATAATTTATCGGTTGGAAATTATCAAATGGAATTAAGGGCTACTGACAATTCAGGTGCAACAGGAAAAGATACAGTAATGATTTCTGTTATTTCCCAACCCGCATCAACCTATACGCCGGTTGCCATAGCAGGTAATGATGTTAGTATAGAATTACCCGCCACATCCATAACATTAGCCGGTGATGGTTATGATCCCGCTAATTTACAAATCAGCTATAGATGGTCGCTCATATCAGGACCGGGAAGACCTTTGATGAGTGCTTCAAATAATCAGCATGTAACACTTAATAATCTGCAACTCGGTACTTATTATGTTGCCCTTACTGTTACCAACAGTTTAGGTTTTAGCGGACATGATACGTCTGTGATATTAGTCAAAGAACCCACAGCAAGGGATGTTCCTTTTACTATTCGTACTTATCCTAACCCGGTTTCACAAATACTTACTATTTCCGTTTCTACCATATATGAAACAGAAAATGGAGCGATTATTTTGTTTGACTCAAAGGGAGCGGAGTTGTTTAAAAAGAATATAATTCTGGGACCAAATTCAAGGGAATTTCAAATTCCTGTATATAATTTAACGTCAGGCGTTTATGTTGTTAAGCTTATTACAGAAAAAGGAAAAGTTGTTTCACAAAAAATCATCCGTTTATAATCATCCTTTAAAATGTTGGTAGAAAGGATGCGTGGCCAAATTCAACATTTGCATATCACCTTTACTATCACCGTATGAATAGATCTCATCGTATTCAGCCAAATGATATT
>JBKJSZ010000045.1:0-3268 GCA_046593675.1 Ferruginibacter sp. | reverse complement strand
CGGCTATGGTATGTTTTAAAAATGGTGAGGCCAGCAAAAAAGATTACCGCCATTACAACATAAAAACAGTAAGCGGTATCAATGACTTCGCGAGTATGAAAGAAGTGGTTTACCGGCGTTATAAAAGGCTTATAGATGAAGGTTCGTCCTTACCGGAGTTGGTGATCATTGATGGTGGTAAAGGACAATTGAGCGCAGCCCTGGAAAGTGTACACGAACTGGGTTTAAATGGCAAAATGACTTTAGTTGGTTTGGCAAAAAATCAGGAGGAATTATTTTATGCAAAGGATCAGCAATCATTACAACTTCCTTGGACGAGCGAAAGTTTAAAACTGATACGTCGCATCCGGGATGAAGTGCATCGTTTCGGAATTAGCTTTCACCGAAATAAGAGAAGCAAAGGTGCTTTAAAAAATGAGCTGGAAGAAATACAGGGAATAGGATCGCAAACGGCTGATCAGTTATTAAAAAAATTCAGATCGGTGAACAATGTAAAAAAAGCAACAAAAGATGATATAGAAAAAATTATAGGAATATCAAAAGCTGCTATAGTTTATACTGCATTACATCCTGAAAATAAAAATGGGCCAGGATAAACATCCAGCCCAGTTTAAAATCCAATATCCTATGAAAAACCTGAGACAAAAATAGGTGGTAGTTCAACATACTCAATACCCGGATGCGGGTATAAAAAAACCCTTCCGATTGGAAGGGCTTGTATTTTTTAAGATCCTGAATTAATAACTCCACTGATCTTGTTCGTATGTAAATATTTTCTCTTTGATGTTTTCTCCTTCTAAAAGTTGCATGAAAGGATTTTCAGTTAATCCTTTGATATTTTTGATGTAGTTGTCATTCGGATTATCAACAGTGCTTTTAATAATTCTTCCGTAGAACATTCTTGCTTCAAAAAGATCTTCCCAACTCATTCTGCTTCCCATGTTTTTTCCATTATACACTTCATAACGGGCAAATACAGGACGCATATCAGGATAATACACCCAAAATAATTCTGTTTCTCCCAGGTTTAACCCTTGAGCAGTGACCACACTTTTTACAGGGGCAATTCCCAGGATTCTCCAAAACAAACGGGAACTTTCTTTGTCAAAAACCACTTCTTCTTTTATATGAAAACGATAGATGGAATCAAAGTTGATTTCGTTTCTCATCATCGTATTTCCGATCAAATTACCATTTTCATCATATTTAGGAACAGAAACAGAATCACCTGCAACGGCATTACCAACTTCTTTAATGGTCATGGGTGTGGTGAAGCGATCATCAATATTACTAAATACAGTGATTGGATAACTAGTGTCTTGAATGGCTTGTAATAAGATGGAAATGAATCGTTGGTTACCATTATCTTCATCCGCTGAATAATGGAAAGTAGAGTTGATCTTTTCTCTTGTATCAATTTCTCTCCATATTTTCTGACGGTAAACAGCATCATCAGCCCTTAAATGTTCATATGCCAAAGGAATTTTCTCACTATTATTTATCAGAACTGCTGCGTCCTGACGTAAAGAAGGCTTCACTTTTTTAATTGGAAGCGAGTCAGCCGGAGGAGCAACGGCTACAGCAGCGGTGGTATCAGCCGTAGGTGTAGCAGCCTGAATGTTCGCTTTAGTTTTACTGCCTGTTGTTTTTCTGGCAGTCGTTCTTTTTGCGGCAGTACGTTTCTTTTGTTGTGCATAAGAAAATGTAGTAAAACCACAAACCAATAAGGATAAAAACAGGAGTCTGAATATTTGCTTTTTCATAGCCATTGTTGTATTCTTTTAATATAACGTTATACCTCTTTCATCTATTGTTCTTTGTCCATCAGGTCCCGCTACTTTAATCGCTGTGAAAGTGATAGAGGTTCCAGGTCCTGCTCTATCCATCAAAGATTTCATAGAAGACAAATTATTACCAGATAAAGAAAAAGGTGTTACGTTTGGAAAGTTAGCACCAGAAAAATAAACAGTTGATGAAACTATGTTAAACTTCAAATCGAAATCAAAATTTTCAAGATCTGCTCTGCAGTATTGTTGATTTTTAAATTCAACCGCCGGTACTCTGGCTTTACCAGAACCCACTTTAAATACCGGATCAGGAATTCTTTTCACTCTGAATTCGAATGTGGAAGGTTTTTTATCTGCAATAACAGATATCGTCGCTTTACCTAATGCAGTAACTCTAACATTACGGCTAGATCCTGTTCCGCTGATGGTTCCGCCGGACATAGAAACTTGTGTTTTGTCCCATCCTGTTGGAGAACCAATAGTTACTGGATTATCTACACCAATATAAAATACGTTCATTTTGTTTAACATCACCGCAGCGCCACCCGGCGTACCCACTGTGTATTTTACAGGTATATCTTTTGTTTCCGTTGTACCATCTGGTTTTGTAAAAGTAACTCTAACAGGAACCGTACGTTCGCCGGCTCCGCTTGCAACAAATTTAGAACGGGCAATACCATCCGGACCTAATGCAGCATTGGACCCATTAATATTTATAGATGGTTTAGCAGCCGCACTGAATGCACCTACACCGGCAGTAATTTCTACTTCCTGACCGGGCATTACATAGTTGGAATTTTGTCCAACTAATGGAACGAACTGATCGTATACTACTTTTACAGCACCTACCTGATTATGGCAATAAGTTACCACCTGGTTTTCCGCATTTTTCACATTATTTTGAAATTTGCTTAATAATGTTAGCGCAGCTACCGTTGGCGTCATATGAAAATAAGCGTCCGTAAATTCTTTAGTTGTTCCATCCTGAGCTTTAAGTGGTGTTACGTCAACAGGAAAGGTAGTTTCGAATTCCTTTTTAATTTCCGGAGAAATTCCCAGCATTTTAGTTTTGAAATCAATTAATTTTTTCTCCAGTTCCGGACCTTGTTTTTTTCCGTTATCTCCACCACCAAATAAACGGGTAGCAGCTTCCAGGTTATCTTCCTTGAAAGATTCCTTTCCTTCCACCATAGTAAGACCGGATTCAGTTTTCAAATCCATTTTTAACTGCTCGATATAAGCATTTAATTCACTGGAATACTTCTGAGCTGTTATAGCTCTTTCATTCCATGGTTTTGCTTTTTCGGAAGTTACCGGACCGGCAAGTTTTTGTTCCAAGGACTTGTATAAGGTGGTATTTGCTTTTGCAATGTTGTCGTTAGAGTTTCTTAAACTCTGATCAACAACTTTGAACGCATTTAAAATTTCGCTTGATACATTGAGTGCCAGCAGGGCCGTCAGTACTAAGTACATCAGGTTAA
>JBKJSZ010000038.1:0-3730 GCA_046593675.1 Ferruginibacter sp. | reverse complement strand
AGAGAAATTACTTTCTATCAATCAATATTGTTTAATAGTCTTTATTGATTTCCTTGAAAGCGTTCTACTATTCATAAAAACCTTAATTTTTGTGATATACACAAAACTCATTTTTTTAATATTTTATAAAATTTAAACTTTTTAACAAAAATACTGTTTAGTTTTTTTAAGAAATCATTAATCAAGATGATTTCCTTTTTTTTTAAGATATCTATTTTTTAAACTAAATCAGATTTATATGCATCTATCACTTCTTGGGGTTCTCCCAATCGCAAACGACAATTACGTTGCTTTTACATTTTTTGTAGGCACTATGGCCATGTTGGCCGCTTCCGTTTTCTTTTTCTTTGAATTGAATAATGTCCCTCAAAAGTGGCGTACATCTGTTCTTGTTTCCGGTTTGATCACTTTTATTGCGGCTGTACATTATTATTACATGAGAGGTTACAACCTTGACACAAATGAATCTCCGGTATTTTTCCGGTATGTTGACTGGATCTTAACAGTGCCATTAATGTGTGTAGAGTTCTACCTGATTACAAAAAAAGTGGGTGGTAAAGCAGGACTTCTCTGGAAGCTGATTTTTGCCTCTCTCATCATGTTGGTAACCGGCTACATAGGCGAAGCTATTTACGGAAACGAAACACAAAGTTGGATATGGGGATTGTTAAGTGGACTAGCCTATTTCTATATTGTGTACCTCGTTTGGTTTGGTGAAGTGGCTAAACTTGCAGGTGATGCCGGTCCTGCTGTTGCTAAAGCGGTTAAAACTTTAGGTTGGTTTGTGCTGGTGGGATGGGCTATTTATCCGATCGGTTACATAGCAGGAACAGCTGGCGGTCTTTTTGGTTTCAGAGTTTTTGAAGGCCTTTCAATGGATATTGTGTACAACATTGGTGATGCCATCAATAAAATTGGTTTTGGCCTGGTGATTTATTCACTGGCACAATCCGATAAAACCATAGCTCCGGTCTACATTAAATAAATAATGAGAAGTGCAGTACCATTAGTACTGCACTTCTTAATTTTGAAATTCGTTTTTATAAAATATGTATGCTAAGGACTATATTATTATTATCAGGCTGTATTTTAATATTATTTCAACAATATATTTTACCCGTAAATAACAATACACAATTCATTATTTTTTTAATAGGCATACTTTTATTAGGAGTTCCTCATGGAGCTGCAGATTTGCTGGTAGCCACAGAAAATTCAAACAGCAGTAAAAAATCATTTTCGAAATCCAGGTTTTTGGTTGTATATATTTCACGGCTTTTTGCGTTTGCTGCTATCTTATGGTTTTTCCCTTTGGCAGGCAATCTTCTGTTTATACTTTTTGCGGCATACCATTTTGGAGAAACAGATTTATACCAATTCAAAACCAATAGTATTTTAGGAAAAGCATTTGTTATCTTTTACGGTTTGCTGATTCTTTCTGTTATCCTCCTTCATCATTTTGAAGAAGTAAAACCTTTGTTTGAAATATTTCCTGCAGGCAAGGAAAATGCAAATTTTATTAATTGGCTTGATCTCAACAGGTACAAAGTTATTTCTGTTTCAGGAATATTATTTTTTACTGCAACCTTTATTTATTTTCTCCGCAACAGTAATGCCGGTACAAATGATAAAGGGCATTTCCTGATCCGCTTTGCTGTTATTTTATTAATCTTGTTCAACCTTCCCATGTTACTGGGGTTTACATTTTATTTTGTAGTGTGGCATTCTGTTCTATCTCTCAAAAACATTACTGCTTATTTAAGAAAAAATAATTCCTATACACAAAAAAGCATTAATCGGGAAATGTTATTGTATAGCGTTCTGGCAATGGTTGGAATTACCTTATTTGGTTTAACAGGTTTCATGTTTATGAACAGCCATGCAATGGTAGGTTACCTGTTTTTAGGCCTTGCCGTACTTACTGCGCCGCACATGCAAATTATGCATGACATGTATTGCAGCTTACGGAACTTTAAATGAGTGAAAAATTAATTATTATGAATAAAACCATACCTTATAATTATACTGTTAGCGATCAAGTACACATAAATTATATAAATATTTTCAATCACGCCGCCTATGTATGGGTTCCTGTTTTTTTATAAACTATCTTTGAAGGCGACCGTTTATTACAATGAACAGCAGGCTCTTTTTAGGGGCTTTTTGAGATCGCAGTTGTTCATGTTCAAAATATTATTAACAGGCTAAACGAAACCATATCAAAGAAAATAATTCCTTACAATAAAAATTTACATAATGTTCAAGAAATTCAAAGCATCAGAATTATTAATCGTAGCTGTAGTAATCATTCTGATTTTTGTATCAGAATATTATTATGTGATACTAAATAACCCCAACAGAGCCATCTTCATAGGGTTGTGGCCTCCAACTATTTTGGGATTACTTATCTTTTTCAATATGAAAAAACCATCATAAATTTTATGGAAAACAATATAGATATCATCGTTTTAACGTCTGTTATTATTGTGCTTTTTCTTGTGTTTATCATTGCTACCATAAGAGAACTGAATGCTGTTAGCACCACTAAATTTGTGGAAGAAGAAGAAGGTGGGCCAAGGGCGGAAATGATTCGTTTCATTGGCAGGCTATTTACAGACGACAAGATTGATGCAGCCAGGAAAATTAGATTTATCGAAGCCGTTAAACCGCTCATGGAAGATTTAATGCCGGAAGAAAAAGAAAAAGAAAAATGATATTGAAATGATCATTCCTGTTTTCGGAATGAATGAAATATCTTCTACTTTACGATTCTGGCTCTTACACAATTGCTGTAAAAATTTGTTTGATGATTCTAAACGATAAATACTCAAAAATTGTGTAGAATACTTATTTTCCTCTTTATAATGATATTAGAGCTGTTCGTTGTCTGCAATCCATCTAAATTCTGAAATATTTTTTATAACATATAAAATTTCCAACCCGGAATATTTCAACTGGTTTACATTCTTACTTAATTCTATTTCCACCTACTACAGATTCTTTTTTAGAAGACCTGAAATAGGCACTCGCTTGCAATTCGCATTTTATTTTTATTTCTGCCTGAAGCTTATTATTTTTCCTTTTGTTGTTAACTTCCGTATTATATCAAAATCTGCGTCCGATCCCTAGACAAAAAGCATTATTTCCACCTTAATAAACCGAACGTAAGCACACATGCAACATGATCAACCTACCACTCATCGTTAAAACTATAAAAATGAAAAATTTATTTTTTACCCTTATAATGTCCATATGTTTTTGCGCATGTGATCAATCGTCAAATGCTGTTGAAAATACTTCAACACCCCATATAAATGAGCCCAATTACGACATAAAAGCAGGTGGTTGTAAAATGATACAAGTGGATGGCAAGTATCGTGTATGGACAAAGAAAATTGGAGAGGGAAAAATTAAAGTATTGCTTTTACACGGTGGGCCAGGTTTTACGCACGATTATTTTGAATGTTTTGAAGATTTTTTACCAAAAGAAGGAATTGAATTTTATTATTACGACCAGTTGGGATGTGGAAATTCTGATAAGCCCACTGACACATCACTTTGGACGATTCCCAGATACGTTGAAGAGATTGAGCAGGTTAGAAAAGGACTCGGACTTAATAATTTTTATTTGTACGGTCAGTCTGCCGGAAGCATGCTCGCCATGGAGTATTTAGATAAATATCAAAGTCATGTAAAAGCCGCGATATTGTCAAATATGACGGCCAGTGCA
>JBKJSZ010000176.1:0-4787 GCA_046593675.1 Ferruginibacter sp. | reverse complement strand
GTAGATTTTACAACATCACTTACATCAGAGATACCGCTAACGGTAGTTCCTAATTTATTGAAACCTTCGCCTAATCTTTTTAAGCTTGTTGGAGTAATGTCTGCTTCAGCAAGCATTTTATCCATACTTTTTAAGGCACTGTTTCCTTCTGCAGCAGGAGCCATCGCCGGGCCTTCCGGAGGCGGTGCTACCCAATACAGGATTGCATACGCTAAGAACACGGCAGCCTCTGTATAAAGACCAACTTTTAACCAGATATCAGCACCAGGTGCGTGCGTGATTTTGAAAAGTGCTCCAAGAAGTACGGGTACAGCAGCAGCAGAAACGAATACGTTTAGAATTCTATCAATTGGACGACTTTGACCAGCAGACATAGTTTTTTTTTTTAGTTTGATGTGGATTTATTGATTAGATTATTGGTGTACAAAGTTGAAGATAACCCGTTCTATAAATAGGACGGGTTATCAATATGATTACAGTAAAAAAATTTAAAATTAATTTATTAGCCACGTTTTTTTGAAGAAGAAGATGCAGGTAAATCAATTACAGTACGAAAGCCAATATATGATTTAGCGGTATCCTGATATTCATAACTGCGGGTACTCACCTGAAGGAAGTGACCAACATCTTTCCAGCTTCCACCGCGCAATACTTTACGTTTCATGCGTGGAGGATCTGATTCTTTTGCTGTCCAGCGGATATCCGGGTTCATATCATGCTGAAAATTATATCCACCTTCGTAAAATAAGGAAGAAGTCCATTCTGCTACATTACCTGACATGTTATACAAACCAAAATCATTTGGCCAATAGGCATCTGCACGTACAGTATAGAATCCACCATCTTCCGGATAATTACCGCGACCAGGTTTAAAATTAGCCAGTAAACATCCTTTTCTATTTCTTAAATAAGGACCGCCCCATGGAAAAGGTTGTTGTGACCGACCGCCTCTTGCCGCATATTCCCATTGTGCTTCTGTGGGTAAACGGAAATCAGATTCTGACGTTCTTTTCTTTCCTTCTAACCAGGAATTTTGGAAATGTGTACGCCATTCGCAGAATGCGGTAGCTTGTTTCCATGATACACCTACTACCGGATAATTACCAAATGCAGGGTGATTAAAATATTTTTTAGACATTGGCTCATTGTATGAATAAGCAAAATCTCTAACCCAACATAAAGAATCGGGATATACTGGTATTTGTTGTTTAATGATAAATGCAGAACGTGGTACTGTTACATCACGGTTTTGAGCGGCTGCTTTATAATCGAAAGTTTCAGATTGATACACAATCTTTTTTGCATCTAATTCTTTTTTGCCAAAAATTCTGTTATCTGGTGTAACAATAATGGCATCTATTTTCTCAATAGTGGCTTTATCTCCCCATTTAATAGCTTTGGCTTTTTTCCAATCCACATATTCATTACCATCATTACCCTGTTTAATATAACCCATCAACTTTGCTGCAATAGAATCTCTCACCCAGTTGGTGAACATGCGATACTGATTGTTGGTAATTTCCGTTGCATCCATCCAGAATCCACTGATAGAAACAGATTTATTGCGTGCTGTCAATGTGTAATTCACATCCTCATCACTTGGTCCCATATGAAATGTTCCAGGCGGTACATACACCATACCATAGGGTTTATTCAAACCACTTTTAGTACCTGGTGCTACTGCATGCAACTGACCATCATTAGGTATAGATCCTGATTTTTTCTTCCCGCTGATGAGTTTGCAACTTGTAGTTGATAACACACCCAATACGGCTATCAGGTAAAACAACCGATTATTCATTTTTTTATACTTTGAGGGTAATGGGCAAATGTAATGATTATTTTGATTTATCATCATTTTGAAAATTATTCGTAAGATTAATTTTTATCAAATTTTAGTCCCTTTCTGATAAACGACTAAATTATTTAAATATTGCGACTTTAATTGTTAAGGTTTTCTTATCAAATTTTCTTTAAAATTTTGAATAGAACGTACAGGCGACTGGCATGAATAATTTTTACATAAGTATATAAGAGCCTCCTCATCATAATCTTTATACAGTAACAAAGCCATATCTACCGATGTTTTACTCGCTTGCAAAATTTTATTAGGAAGGTATATTTTCAATAAATCCTTTAACATTTTTTCCGGATTTTTTCCGGCAATCACTACTTCTTTAATTTCTAAAACGTTTTTCAAAAAAACATTTGCAAACATTCCGAAAGAAGACGGATATTTCAAAATCGCATCTTTCAAAGAATTTAGAATTTTATTGGCCTGTTCTGCCCAGGCAGGTTTTTCAAAGACTACCGATAAATAAAACAGGTTGTCTGCCATTACGCTGTTTCCGGAAGGAACTGCCCCATCATACATATCTATTTTTCGCAACACCACATCTTCCTGATCCTTACCAGTAAAATAAAATAATCCTGATTCTGATGTAAAATCCCTGATAACTATTTCTGTATAACGTTGGGCATCATACAAATATTGTTGATTAGCGGTAATTTCCTGCAGGTTGATACCTGCTTTTATAAAACAGGCATAATCGTCCAAAAAGGCAGGCACTTTTGCCATTCCATTTTTATAGGTGTGCCATAAATTACCTGATCCGTGTTCAAATATTTGTTGGAGATGTTCATACAATTTAATAGCATCAGCTTTAAATGATTCGTTACCGTTTGCTGCATAACTATTACAAAGCGCGCTAACCAAAAGGGCATTCCAACCAAGAAGGATTTTGTCATCCGTTCCCGGCCTAATTCTTTTATTTCTTTCCTGTAATAATTTTAATTGCCATGTTTTAATTTTTTTGCTCAGAATATTTTGCGGAATTTTCTCAGAAATAGCGAATTCCGTAATTGAATGGGTGATCAGGATATTTGAATGTTCCCAGTTTCCAGTTTCCGTAATTCCATACCATCTGCAACATACATCCGATTCTGTTCCAATTATATTTTCAATATCCTGTTTATTCCATACATAAAATTTCCCTTCCACGCCTTCTGAATCAGCATCAAGTGCCGCATAAAAACCGCCGGACGAATCCTGCATTTCATTTTTTAAAAAAGTATAAATAGATACAATTCCATCTTCAAATTCAGCATCCCCGGAAGCCTGGAAAGCTTCTGCTAAGGAAATCATCAGCAGTGCATTGTCATACAGCATTTTTTCAAAATGAGGAACCAGCCATTTTGCATCTGTACTATACCTGCATAAACCTCCGGCAAGATGGTCATAAATTCCACCTCGTAACATTTTTTTGAGAGAAAGATACGCATGATCGGAAGCCACAGGATCATTATAAAAATAACCATACATAATCAGGTAATTGATAGAATAAGTTTGTGGAAACCTGGGTGCATTGCCGAAACCACCTTCCATTTTATCTGCATTTTTCAAAAGATTTTCTGCAATTACTTTTGCATGATCAGCGGTATAAAAATCCTGAGATTCCGTAAACAGTTTTTCATTTAGAAAGTTGCCTGCTTTTCCAATATGATCTATGAGTGTTTGCGCCTGTTCTTCAATTTCTTCCCGCCTGTTATGCCATGCCTCTTTCATTAACCCCAATACTTCTAACCAACTGGGCCGGTTAAAAGCACGGGCTGGAGGGAAATATGTTCCGCCATAAAATGGTTTCATATCCGTTGTAAGAAAAACATTTAGTGGCCAACCGCCATTACCGGCAATTGCCTGAACAGCATCCATATAAATATGATCGAGATCCGGTCGTTCCTCTCTGTCAATTTTAATATTTATGAAATACTCGTTCATGAAAGCCGCTGTGTTTTCATCTTCAAAACTTTCCTTTTCCATTACATGGCACCAATGGCAGGCAGAATATCCTATGCTTACCAAAATCGGTTTATCGGTTTTCTTCGCAAGGGAAATCGCTTCTTCGCCCCAGGGAAACCAATCAACAGGGTTGTGTGCATGTTGTTGCAGGTAAGGGCTGCTTTCCTGTATTAATCTGTTTGTAAATGCCATTTTGCAAAATACAACAGGAACAATGCCATAACGTGAATTGTAAAAATTACTTTTTCTTTAATGAGAGAATGAATTTTTCAATCGCGGAAATCATACTGGGTGTTTGGGGAAGTGGGGCTTTTATTTCTAAAGTGAGGCCAGCATCTTCTGCTGCTTTAAAAGTATTTAAACCAAAAGCGCCTATAGTTGTGCCATTTTGATTATAATCCGGGAAATTTTCTAAAAGACTTCTAACGCCGCCTGGTGTGAAAAAACAAATGACATCGTAATTTTTTGTCATTACATTTTTAATATCATTGCTGATGATCTTATAAAGAACCGGAGTGGCATAACCACAATTATGCGATTTAAGCCAATTGGTAATTTCACTATCGAAAGATTCGGAACATGGATACAGGAAACGTTCATTGTCTTTGTGTTTATTGATCACATCAAATAAACTTTTATTGGAACCATCTGCACCATAAAAAACTTTACGTTTCCGGTAAAGAATAAATTTTTGCAGATATAAGGCAACAACTTCTGTAATACAGAAATATTTTGTTTCCTGGGATACAGTTATTTTCATTTCTTCACAGGTACGAAAGAAGTGATCTATCGCATTGCGGCTGGTGAAGATGACTGCGGAAAATGCAGCTATATCAATTTTTTGTTTGCGGAAATCTTTCGCAGGAATACCTTCTACCACTATAAATGGATGAAAATCCAGGGCAAGATTGAACTTTTTTGCCAGATCAAAATAAGGAGACTTTATACCTTCCGGCTTAGGCTGGGTAATAAGTATCTTTTTGATTTG
>JBKJSZ010000165.1:0-5437 GCA_046593675.1 Ferruginibacter sp. | reverse complement strand
TTTGAAAAATCTGGCCAAATAAAAAAACTTCTTCAAAGGAATTGTACAAAGGAGCGGGTGCTAATCTAATTACTTCAGGTTCTCTCCAATCTACCAGTACACCTTGCTCATGCAGGTCATTAAAAATTTCTCTGCCGTCTTTTTTTATGGTTACTGACAATTGTGCTCCTCTACCATTTCCTTCCGGTGTAAGTACGGATATGTCAAAACGATTTTTGAATTTCTCTGCAATTTGTTCCACTATGAAATTCAGAAATCCGGTGAGTAAATTTCGTTTTTCAATAAGCTGTTTCATACCTGCTTCTTTAAAAATTTCCAATGAAGATTTTAGTGGTGCCATTAATAAAATTGGCGACGTACTTAATGACCAGCCATCAGCACCCACTGCCGGAGAAAATTCTTTCTTCATTAAAAACCTGCTGGACAAATCATTGCCCCACCATCCGGTAAATCTTTGAAGATCTTCACGGTTAACATGTTTTTCATGAATGAAAACAGCACCAATTCCACCAGGTCCGGAATTCAAATATTTATACGTACACCAACATGCAAAATCAATATCCCATGCATGTAAATTCAATGCAACATTCCCGGCCGCATGTGCCAGATCGAAACCAACTATTGCACCAGCTTCATGTCCTGCAATTGTGATCTCCTCCATATTAAACACCTGCCCGGTATAATAATTCACTCCGCCGAACCATATCAAAGCCAGTTCTTTTGAATGAAAAAGAATCGCAGCAATAATATCTTCGTCCCGAAGAACTTGCTCACCATCACGAGGTTCCAATTCAATAATAACATCAGAGGAATCAAGGTTTCTGAATCTGGCTTGTGAAGCCAAAACATAGATGTCCGAAGGAAATGCACCTTTCTCGCAAAGTATTTTATAGCGCTGTTTTGTAGGATTATAGAAAGATACCATCAGTAAATGAATGTTAACGGTGAGTGTATTCATGATGGCTATTTCAATTGCAGATGCACCTACAACTTCAGCCATATCTTCCTTTAACTTCTGATGATAATTGATCCAGGGATTTTCTGTTTTAAAATGTCCTTCAACACCGTAGTCAGACCATTTATCCAATTCAATTTCAATTTGACTTTTTGCTTTCTTTGGTTGCAGACCCAGTGAATTTCCGCAGAAATAAATCATACTCTGTCCGTCTTTTTTGGGAATCAAAAATTGATCTCTATAATTTTTCAGTGGATCTTTCAGATCCAATACTCTTGCATATTCTAAAGTGTTTTCATGCTGCTCTTTCATAGCTAATTTAAAATAGATGAGATAAATAAAGGAATTTGTTCATCGAGATTCCCTTTTGAAATGTTTTTAATAAAAGCACTTCCGATGATTACACCTGAAGAAGATTCTGACGCTTTTTCAAAACTTTGTTTATCAGAAATTCCAAAGCCAATCATGAGAGGATTTTTGAGATGTACGCTCTTAATCCTCTGATAGTTTTGTGTTTCGAATGCAACGGGTGAACCGGTAGTACTTGCGGAAGAAACTAAATATATAAATCCATTACTGATGGAATCAATATATTTTAATCTTGGCTCTTGCGTTTGTGGTGTTACAAGGAAAATATTTGATAAATTATTTGCTTCAAAAATGATTGAATACTTCTCTGCATACATTTCGGGCGGAAGATCAGGAATGATCACACCGTCAATTCCAGTTTCGCCACAACATTCAATAAACTTTTCTATTCCAAATTGATAAATAGGATTTAAATATCCCATCAGTATCACCGGTATGTTTATTTTATTTCTAATATCTTTTAGTTGAACAAATAATAATTCTACAGTCATTCCGTTCTCAATCGCTTTATGGCTGCTCTTTTGAATGACGGGTCCGTCGGCCATCGGATCGGAAAAAGGAATACCAATTTCAATCATATCTGCTCCACTGTTTTCCAGCAGTGCTGCAATTTTTAAAGTATCATGTAAAGCAGGATAATCTGCGGTAAAATAAATTGATAATATTTTTTCTTTTTTCTTGCTGAATAATTCAGTGATTCTATTTTTCATATCGTTTTTTTAAAAAGCGCAAAACGCCGAATAATAATCCATTCTATGTTGTTCAACCTGCAGATAAGATGAGTAAGCTGCCATATCCTTGTCTCCTCTTCCAGACAAACAAATCACCACAATTTCCTCCTGGTTAAAATGCTTTTTATTTAATACAGCGAGTGCATGTGCCGATTCAAGAGCAGGAATAATGCCCTCAGTTTTACAAAGCTCAACACCCGCAATCATCGCTTCTCTGTCGGTAACATACACTGATTGAGATCTTTTTGTTTCATATAAATGAGCATGCATAGGGCCAATGCCAGGATAATCAAGTCCTGCAGAAATAGAATAAGGTTCCACCACCTGTCCGTCAGCGGTTTGCATCAATAATGTTTTACTTCCATGAAGAATGCCTGTACTTCCTAAAAATGTTGTTGCAGCTGAATATCCGCTGTGGACACCTTTACCCGCAGCCTCCGCAGCAATTAATTGTACGTTTTCATTTTCTAAAAAATGAAAGAATGCTCCGGCGGCATTACTTCCTCCGCCCACACATGCGATCACATAATCTGGTGAATCACGATTCGTTTTTTCCAATAACTGCTGTTTTATTTCTTTACTTATTACAGATTGAAAATTAGTAACCAAATCAGGATAAGGATGAGGACCAACGACAGATCCGATGATGTAATGTGTACTCTCCGCATTATTAATCCAGTCGCGAATGGCTTCATTTGTTGCATCTTTTAAAGTTTGACTACCAGATGTAACTGCTATAACTTTTGCTCCCAAAAGATGCATTCGATCAACATTAGGTTGCTGCCTTTCCATATCAACCTTTCCCATATATACTACACATTCCAAATTCATTAACGCGCAAACAGTAGCCGTTGCCACGCCATGTTGGCCTGCTCCTGTTTCTGCGATCACTCTTTTTTTGCCCAGTTTTTTTGCGAGTAAAATCTGACCAACTGTGTTATTGATCTTATGTGCGCCCGTATGATTTAAATCTTCCCGTTTTAAATAAATATTCGTCGCGTATTTTTCAGATAGACGCTTAGCAAAATATAATGGAGAAGGACGTCCAACATAATCCTTTAGAAGAGATTCAAGCTCTTGCTGAAAGGAAACATCATGCAGGGCTGCAATATAAGTTTCCTGAAGATTTAAAATATTTGCATATAACATTTCGGGAATAAATGCACCTCCGTAAGATCCGTAAAAGCCATTTTTATCTATACTGTATTTCATCGTTTTTATTTTTTATTATTGAGATAAGTTCTTTTGCTTTTAAAATATTTTTAAGTCCGGGTTTGTCTTCAATACGGCTGTTTATATCTATTCCATATACATTCAGATCATGCATTTTTAGTGCTTCGTGTATATTTTCAGACCCGATACCGCCGCTAAGAAAGAAGGGAACTTCCTGATTGTACTGCTGTAGTTTTCGCCAATTAAATGAAATCCCATTGCCACCTTTTTTTTCACCTTTAGTATCAAATAAAAAAAAGTCACATGAATTTTTGTAAGGCGCCGTTGTTGAAAAATCGAAATGATCATCCACAGAAAATGCTTTTATTATCTCTATTCCAAATGAACGGAAAGCATCACAATAACCGGGCGTTTCATTGCCATGAAATTGAACAGCCTGCAAACGATAATCACGAATATTTTTCTCAACATATTTTACATCTGCATTCACAAATACACCCACTTTCTTTATAGTTGTATCTGAAACATCTTCCGGCATCAACGATTCTACAATGTATCGTTCAGATTTATCGTAAAAAATAAATCCGATGTAATCGGGATGTAGATCAGCCACATCATTAAAATTTTGACGGTATTTAACACCGCAGATTTTTATTTTCATTTTACAATAAGTTGTTCCATATTTTTTAATTCCTGAATAAATTTGAGGCAGGCTTTGTCCGGTTGATTCTCTTGCATAAAGGCCTCGCCCATCAAAAATCCTTTAAACCCTTTTTGTTTCAGGAGAAGAATGTCTTCAGTCCTTTTAATTCCACTCTCTGTAATTTTGACGATGCTATCAGGAATGATGTCAAAAAGTTTCAAAGAGGTTTCCAGAGATACAGAAAAGTCATTCAGATTGCGATTGTTAATACCTACCATATCAATCAAATCATTTATTCTATCTGATTCAGTAGCGGAATGTATCTCAAGAAGTACTTCCATTCCGAGCTGTTTGGCTAATACGGAAAAATTATATACTTCTAACGGATTGAGTATTGCCGCAATCAATAGAATGGTATCTGCGCCTAGATATTTTGCTTCGATAATCTGATATTCATCAATAATAAAATCTTTTCTCAACAATGGACATTTATTAACTCTTGCTTTGATCAAGTCTTCCTCAGAGCCACCAAAAAAAGTTGAATCCGTAAGTATAGAAAGTCCGGAAACACCTGCCTCCACATATCCTTTTGTAACCTGTACAATATCTGAATGGTCATTAATATTTTTTCGGGAAGGAGATTTTCTTTTGAACTCTGCAATTATACCCGTGCTTTCGTTTTGCAGAAGTATTTCCTTTAATGAAATACAGGGAAACGATACATCATTTTCAAAAAATTTTACAGGTACTTTTAATTTTTTAATTTTTACTTCCCGTTTTTTCGACGCAACAATATCTTGTAATATAGTTTTCATTTTAATTTAAGGTTAATGTTTTAAAACAATGAAGTGCTTTTTTAGCATACAAAGATTCTTCCGCCCTTAATACACATTCTTCCAAAGTATAAAGCGGAAAGTAGCATTGAATAGCCGCTGCTGCATTAATCATCACTACATCATTTTGTTCTTTAGTTCCGTTGCCTTGTATAATATTTTTGAAAATCGTAGCATTTTCTACAACGTTGCCACCACCTTTTAAAGAACTTCCCTGTATTTTTTGAAACGTTAGTTGTTCAGGCGTGATCACTTTTATTTCTTTTCTGCTGATCATTTTACAATCGCCGGTGAGCGATATTTCATCGTAACCATCTAATGAATGAATGATTAAATAATTTATATCTGTTTGGCGAAGGATGATATCATACAGATCAGCGAGATCAGTATTGTAAACCCCTAAAAGTTGAACCTTTGGTGAAGAAGGATTGATGAGAGGGCCAAGCATATTGAAAAAAGTTTTTACCTGGAGTTCTTTTCTGATTTGTGCTACGTGTGCAAGTCCTTTTTGAAATAAGGGTGCGTGTAAAAAAGTTATTCCTGACTGTTCTATTTCATTCCGGAGAATAGAAGCAGAATTACTAAAACGATAACCAAAGTATTCCAGTAAATTTGAAGATCCGCAAACAGAAGAGACGGAATAATTACCGTGTTTTGCGACCGGAATTCCGGCACCTGCGACAATGAAAGCGGAGATCGTAGAGATATTAAATGTGTTTTTGTTATCTCCACC
>JBKJSZ010000310.1:0-10678 GCA_046593675.1 Ferruginibacter sp. | reverse complement strand
GGAATAACACCCTTTTCATCATTCATTTCTTTTAGATCATCAGCATCCATATCTTCTTTCTTTCCCATTCGTGCCTCATAACCTTTAGTGCCATCAAAGCTGCGTTGCATAATTTTCATTCCACCCATATTAATTTCGAAATATGATTTACTAGGGTTCATTTTCAGGAATGTGCCATTGAATGTTCTTCCCATCATATCTACTGAAAAAGTATTTTTAATCGAGGTGATTTTCTTTACTTCTTCTTTCCCGCCTAATGCTTTCAAATAATCTTCAATCACTGAAAATGCAGATACAGCATCCGTTGTTTTTGAAGTTTCTTTTACATTCAACTCTGTTTTTTTCTCTACAACAGGGCTGGCATATTTATCATACATTTTAATGGAATAACCCAGGCGTGTAAGATTTGGAACGATCTTGCTCGCATTACCTACAATTACTATACGGCTTTTGCCGGTGCTCAGATATTTGTTGGCTACTCTTTGAATATCTTTTATGGTTGTAGCGTTGATCTTTTGCAGGTATGTACGGTAATAATCTTTGGGTAATTTATTGATCAGAATATTGGCAGCATAATTCGCTGTATTAGCAGGATTTTCCATTGCTAATGCAAAAGAACCGTTGTATTTTGCTTTAGCTATATTTAATTCTTCTTCCGTAATATTTCCATTACGCATATTTTCAATTTCCCTGAAAATTTCTGCTACAGCACTATCCGCTTTTTCACTTCTTACCTGCGCTTCTGATGCAAATGTTGATTGCCAGCGACCATCTCCAATGTTAGAATAACTGCCATACGTGAATGCGTGTTTTTCACGAAGGTTCATAAACAATTTGCTTTCCGCACCGCCACCTAATATCTGGTTAGCAATCAGCAAAGCATGATAATCGGGATTGTTTAATGGATTGGTTAACAAATTTCCAACACTGATCTCACCTTGAACTGCAGAGGGAAGATCTACAAAATTGATCTCTGTTTTTGTAACATCCTGTGCATTAGGAACAACTGGTAAAGCTAATTTTTTACCTGTCCAGTTACTAAACGCTTTCATGGCTAAAATTTTCGCCTGTACAGGTGTGATATCACCAACAAAAGTTAAATAACTGCGTGATGGAGTGATATAATTTTTATAAGCAGTTTTGATATCTGCGATGGTCAATGCTTTCACAGATTCTTCTGTAACAAATTCACCCAGAACGGTATTTTTCCCATAACTCAATGCTCTTGTTACACGGTTTGAAATGGCTGAAGCACTTTTCTCACTTGATTTCAATCCCGTTAAAGTTTGCTTCTGTAATTTTTCGAATGCAGATTTTTCCATTAAAGGATTGCGTATGGCTTCTGCCATCAGCATGAAAGCCTGCTCAAAAAAACGCGTGAGAGAAGATACACCACCGCCATTTGAACCAAGGTTCACATCTGCGCCAATCATATCTACCTCTTCATCAAATTTTTCTTTATTTCTTTTAGTTGTTCCTTCAGAAAGCATAGAGCCCATCAGGTCCATCACACCCGCTTTTTTTCCTTCAAGGATCGGTCCCTGATCAATTTTAAAAGAGGCCGTTACTTTAGGCAATTTATGATTTTCCACCACAAGAACGGTCATGCCATTTGGTAATGTAAAGATCACCGGATCTTTTATAGAAATAACAGGAGCCGGCCCCGGTTTAGGTTGTTTAGTACGATCGATTTTTTGTGCATTGGAATGCAATCCGAAAGAAACTATTATTAAAAGTGAAAATATTTTATTCATCATGATTTATTTATCGCTGAAAAATTATTTTTTTGGTAAATAGTACAACACAATACGTTGATTTGGATTCAGGTATTTACGCACCACATCTTGAATATCCTGTGGTGTTATTTTTCTAACATCTTCCAGCTCATCATTAATATAATTCGTGTTTTTGTTTCTGAAAGTATAACTATTGGACAGGTTTTCGGCAATGCCTAACATACGTGCATTCTTGCTTACAAATTCCGATTCAAACTGGTTACGAATCTTTATAAATTCTTTTTCGCTGATCAGTTCTTTACCAAGTTTTGCAACTTCTTCATCCATATCAGCTAAAAGGTCTTCCAGTTTTGCTTCTCCGTTTGGTAAAGCAAAAGTTATGTATGCGCCATAATCTTCCAGGGCATAATTAAAAGCACCTACTGTAATCGCATTTTTTTTGGTATCCACCATTTTTTTATACATTCTGCTGCTTGATCCCTGGCTGAGAATGTCTGACGCCAGTTGCAATGCTTTAGATTCTTTACTGCTTAAACCCGGTGTACGGTAAGCGCTTAAAATAGCCGGCAACTGAATGTTAGCATCATAAGAAGTATCGATTTTCATGCTGGTGATCGGGTCTTCTTTAGCCACTGTTTTTACTAAAGTTTCTCCTCTGGGTACTGCAGAAAAATAATCGGCTACCATTGATTTTGTTTTTGCAATATCAATATCACCGGTGATGGTTAATACTGCATTGTTTGGCGTGTAATATTTTTTATTGAATGCCTGAAATTCAACGAGGGTAGCAGCGTCCAGATGATTCATACTTCCAATAGGAACCCAGCGATAAGGATGATTAACAAATAAACGACGCATAACTTCTGCAAGAAATCCTCCATAGGGCTGATTGTCTACACGCATTCTTTTTTCTTCTTTCACTACTTCATTCTGCGTTTTCACTCCTATCTCATTAATTACCGGATGAAGCATACGCTCGCTTTCCAGCCATAAACCGGTTTCCAGTTGATTGCTTGGAAACACTTCATAATAAAAAGTTCTGTCCTGAGTAGTATTGGCATTGTTCTGTCCACCATTACTGCTCACGATTTTCATGAATTCACCTCTTTTTATATTATCAGATCCTTCAAATAAAAGATGTTCAAAAAAGTGTGCAAATCCTGTACGATCAGGCAGTTCATCTTTACTTCCTACATGATACATCACAGATACAGCAACAACGGGCGCCGAATTATCGCGATGGAGAATTACATGTAAACCATTTTCTAAGTCGTACTCTGTAAAAGCTACTTTCTGTGCCTGGGTAAAGATGCACAAAGTCAGTAACAGCAAAACCATTTTTTGTTTAAGCATAAATTGTTTGTTTGTCAGTAAAAATAGTTACAAAATCGGGGTTGTGAATTGGAAATGAAAAGTAAATGGATAAACGGCGAAATAATTTTATAAAAAAACATGCGCATGTATTATTTCTTGCGTTTTTCGATATTGTCTACCATTTTCATAACATCGTCCTGTAATTGTTGTTTATAATTGATTAATTGAGTTTGAATATTTTCATCACTTGTTCCAAGAATCTGGGCAGCCAGAATCGCAGCATTTTTAGAGGCATTTAATGCTACGGTTGCTACGGGTACACCGGATGGCATTTGTAAAATGGATAAAATGGAATCCCATCCATCAATGGAGTTAGAAGATTTTATGGGAACGCCTATCACGGGCAAAGTTGTATAGGAAGCAATCATTCCGGGAAGATGTGCGGCACCACCGGCACCTGCTATTATTACTTTAATTTCCCGGGATATAGCTTCTATCGCATAAAGGCGCATCCTGTCCGGCGTTCTATGCGCACTTATAATGGAAATCTCATACGCAATGGAAAAATGTTCCAAAAAATCAGCCGCTGCCTGCATAGTGGGCAGATCACTTTCGCTTCCCATAATAATTCCAACAGAGGGCATCAGGATAGTTTTCGCAAAAGTAATTTATTTAATAAGATCACCCCGCAATCTTAATAAATCTGTTTCTGCAACTTTTGTATTGTATCGGGCCGCTATCAACCTGCTTAATGCATCTTCTAAACTTTTCTGAGTTTCTCTCAGATCTAAAACCGTTGTTATTCCAAGTCTGAATCTTTCTGAAGCAATAAAAACATTTTCTCTTGCCAGGATAATGTTTTCCTCTTCCAGCGCAAGATGTTGTTTTTGCATTTCATAATTTTTAAATGCTATGTTGATGTTCGCCATGGTACGAGACTTTTCATAATCATACAACAATTGCTGATAGGCAATGCCTAATTCAGCTTCCTGTATCTGGCGTTTTACTGTAAAGCCATTAAAAATAGGAATGGTTGCGGAAAAACCATAATTAAAACCGAGGTTTCGGTTAAACAACGGTGTAAAATTATTTACAACTGCCTGGTTATTGGTCTGACTAAAATTATACGCACTGTTAAAATTTACTACTGGCCAACGTTCGGCTTTTCTTTCCTTTAAAGTAAGATGGGCAATACTGATATTTTGTTTCGCAATCTGCAGTGCCGGATTATTTTTTTCTGCATATTGATACGTATCATTTACCATTAAATTCAGGTGGATTGGAATACTGTCTGCTACTTCATAATTTGTTCCCGGGGCAACCACCATTAACTGATTCAACCGTTCCTTTAATTGACTGATAAGATTCAATTGGGTTAGTTTGGCTGCCCGCTGTGCATTCAGGTCAAGTTTTGATTGTAATAATTCAGGTTTGGCTCCTAAACCTACACTTAATCTTTTTTCTGACTGGCTTACGCGTTCCTCATTTAATGTCATTAATTCTTCTATAGCGCGCAGTTGTTGTTTTTGACTTACGATATTGTAATAATGTATAATCACATCCGAAACGGTAATAAGTAATTGGTTACGGATATTTATTTCACCGAGTTTCACCATTTCCCCAAGTTTTTTTCTTGTAATGGACATTCCGAAACCATTGAATAAGGTCCAGTTTAAATTAATGGAAGCATTTTCATTATTGGATTTGATACCATTTCGTTTTCGTTCTGTGTTATCTGCCAGTTTTTGTTTCTGGTTAATATTATTAAATAGAATAGCAGAAGATGCATTTAACCTTGGAAGAAATGCTGCATACGCATAATTGTTATACAAGGCAAAAACCGATGAATCATTTTTCAATAAGCGGATCTCATAATTATTTTCCATAGCAACAGCTACGGCTTCTTCAACGCTAAGCATTTGCTGCGCTTCAACAGTCGAAGTAAAAAACAAAACAGCAATCAATATTTTCAACTTCATGATTCTTCTTTTAGCAATCTGGAATCTATTTCATCCAATACATTTTTCTTTTTTCTGGTACTTAAAAACGAATAGACTGCAGGAATTACAAATAAAGTGAGAATAAGGGCGAACATCACACCGCCTACAATCACAATCCCTAAAGGCATGCGGCTGGTAGCGGCATCTCCTAATGAAAGTGCAAGAGGCAGCGCACCTAAAGACATCGCAAGGCTTGTCATTAAAATAGGCCTGAATCTTCCAATGGCAGCATCTGTAACAGCGCTAATTTTATCTTGTCCGGCAAGTTGTTTCTGATTGGCAAACTCTACGATCAGAATTCCGTTTTTAGTGACAAGGCCGATGAGCATGATCATACCAATCTGCGAAAAAATATTAATGGTTTGATTGAATAACCATAGACTTAACACTGCGCCTGCAATGGCTAAGGGAACCGTTACCATGATGGTTAAAGGATCAATAAAACTTTCAAATTGAGCTGCAAGCACCAGGAAAATCAGACCTAATGCAAGAAAAAAGGCAAAGTATGTATTGCCGGAACTTTCTGCATAATCGCGTGAGGCACCTGAAAGCGATGTTCTGAAACTGTCATCTAAAACGCTATCCGCAATGGCTTGTATTTCTTTGATTCCATCACTAATTGTTTTTCCTTCGGCTACACCTGAAGAAATAGTTGCAGACCTATACCTGTTAAAATGATACAGAGTAGGAGGCGTTACATCTTCTGTAATATTTAAAAGATTGGATAATGGAATTGCTTTCCCATCTTTATTCGTTACAAATATTTTTTCAAGATCTGCAGGATCATCCCGATTTATTTTTTCAACTTGTCCGATTACAGAATATTGTTTTCCTTCTTTGGTAAAATATCCCATGCGCTGATTACTCAGAGCCAATTGTAAACTTTCGGAGATATCCTGAACGGTAACACCCAATTCACTGGCTTTAAACCTGTTGATGCTGATGCGAATTTCCGGCCTGTTAAATTTAAGGTCGGCATCTACACCTGTAAGCACATCACTTTTTTGTGCTGCTTCCAGCATTTTCGGCAATGCGGCACGTAATTTTTCAGAATTCACATTTTGCAGAACGAAATTAACAGGTTGACCGCTTCTTCTGTTCACCTGTATGGTTTGTTCCTGTACAGCAAAAGATCTGCCTTCATTAAAACGAGGTAATTTTTTATTAACCCAATTCACTATATCCTGCTGACTGCGTTCTCTTTCTCCGGGTTTTACTAATGCAATTCTTACAAAACCTGAATTGGCTGAACCGGTACCTGTAAAACCGGGAGCTGTCATGCTGGTAATGTATTTTTTTTCAGGAATAGAATCTATAAGGAAAGTGGTTAACCTGTCCATAAATTTATCCATGCCATCGTAAGAAGTTCCTTCCGGAGCAGTAACCTGTAAACGAAACTGACTCTTATCTTCCATTGGTGCTAATTCAGATTGCAACTGGCTTCCTAAAAGAAATATAATGGCAATACTTCCTAAAATAACAGGAATCGCGAGCCATCGATAACGCATAAATCTTGTTAATCCATTTCGATAACCATTTTCCATTCTTCTGAAAAAAGGTTCAGAGAAAGTATAAAACCTTGAATGTTTAAAATTTTTTCGCGACAATTTCACATTCAAAACCGGCGTTAGGGTAAGGGAAACAAAAGCAGAAATCAGAACAGCGCCAGCTACTACAATTCCGAATTCACGGAACAATCTTCCTACAAAACCTTCCAGGAAAATGATGGGAAGAAAAACCACAGCGAGTGTGAGAGAGGTGGCAATTACCGCAAAATAAATTTCTTTAGATCCTTCTTTTGCAGCTTTCCATTTATCCATACCACCTTCCATCTTTTTATAAATGTTTTCGGTCACCACAATTCCATCATCTACCACTAATCCTGTGGCAAGCACTATAGCAAGTAACGTCAATACGTTTACGGTAAATCCACATAGATACATAATGAAAAATGCACCGATCAATGAAACAGGAATATCTATCAGCGGTCGTAACGCGATCAGCCAGTCTCTGAAAAATAAATACACAATTATTACCACGAGCAAAAAAGAGATGATCAGCGTTTCTTTTACCTCACTGATAGATTTGCGGATATTCTCTGTTTGATCAGAAGCCATTTCCATCCTGATATCCGGAGGAAGATCTTTTCTAATTTCTCCAATTCGTTGCTGCACTTCATTAGAAATGGAAATGTAGTTTGTGCCCGGTTGAGGAATGACCGCAATAGCGATCATGGGCACATTACTTTCCTTCAAAACACTTTCTTCATTTTCAGGGCCGAGAATAGCTTCACCAATATCACTTAATCTAATGTCAGTGCCATTCCTGTTTTTAATAATAAGATTATTGAATTCTTCTTCTGTATTTAATTTGCCGAAAGTGCGGATACCTAATTCCGTAGCATCGCCACTTAACTTTCCTGAGGGCAATTCCACATTTTCGCGTAGGAGCGCATTCTGCACATCTTTAGGTGTTAATGAATAAGCACTCATCTTAATTGGATCAAACCAGATGCGCATGGCATATTTTTTTTCACCCCAGATATTCACGCCACTTACGCCCTGTACTGTTTGAATCCTTTCTACGATATTATTATTGGCGAACTCCGTTATCTCCAGGGCATTGCGGATATTGCTTTGCAAAAGCATGATAATCACCGGATCGTTGCTTGCATCGGCTTTGCTTACAACGGGCGGTGCGTCAAGGTCTGTTGGCAGGGAACGTTGTGCCTGCGACACTTTATCCCTTACATCATTGGCTGCTTCTTCTAGATTAATTCCCAGGTTAAATTCAACCGTAATATTGCTGCTTCCCTGTGAACTTTGAGAAGTTACATTTTTAATTCCCGCAATACCATTTACCGCTTTTTCCAGTGGCTCGGTGATCTGCGTTTCAATGATATCTGCATTGGCCCCGGGATAAGATGTACGCACATTTATATTAGGAGGATCAAGCGCAGGAAAATCTCTGACACCTAAAAATTTATAACCAATAAGACCGAATACCACAATAACAATATTGAGTACAATGGCCATCACCGGTCTTCTTAAACTAAATTCAGAAATATTCATTTCCCAGGTTTTTTCACGAGCCGTTGCTCATCTTATTCAATATTACTTTGGCTTTTGGTTTCAGGCTCATTAACCCGGTGGTGATAATGGTATCGCCCACTTTTAATCCTGATAAAATTTGTACCATCGATGAATCACGAATACCTGTTGTAATGTCTTCCATAGAAACTGTGCCATTTCTGTACACCGCTACTTTTTTTCCACGTGCCTGTGGAATAATGGCTTGTGACGGAATCATGATGGCATTAGGATCTGCTTCAAATGCTATTTTAACTTTTGCAAATGAACCAGGCAATAAATTTTTATCTTCATTAATAACGGTACAACGAATACTTAAACTTCTTGTTTCTTCGGCAATGCCAGCCTCTGTAGCCAACAACTTTGCAGAATATAATTTTGGATTTCCTTCTGCTGAAAAATATACAATCTGCGATGGACGTAGCATTCCCGCATATTTTTCAGGCAATGTAAAATCTAATTTAAGATTACTGTTCTGACGAATAGTTGTAATTACCGTAGCCGGCGATACATACGCTCCCGGACTCACCATTTTTAATCCCAATGTTCCTGAAAAAGGTGCCCGGATCTCCGTACGCATGATGTTAGTCTGAACAATTTGCATATCAGCTTTTATGTTACTGGATTGCAAAACAATCATGTCATATTCCTGGCGGCTTACGCCATTTATTTTTAATAATTCCTCATATCTCCTGATGGTTTGATCCTGCACTTTTAACTGAACCGATAATTTATTGAGTTGAGCTTTAAGGTCGCCATCATAAATTTTTGCGATCAACGTTCCTTTGCCTACAAATTTTCCTTCTGCTGTATTTAAATAGGTCATCCTTCCGGCGGTCTCCGGATGAATTTCTGTTGTTTCATTGGCGATGATAGATCCGGGGATTTCCAGACTTTCTGCCACCGGTTTTATTTTCACAATGAATCCATTCACGCGTGGTGCTGGTGGTGCTTTTTTAATATCGGTTGCAGCAATTTTTTCCTTTCGCGCACAGGATGTAAAAAAAATACCGGTAATTGCCAGCATCCATGTGGCATGTTTCATATTTCTACAATTCATAATTATGTTTCAACAATAAAATTACCCCAAGGTTTGGAGAACAGGCGATATAAGTTTTAGGTCTGACAACATACAAGTGCCCGTCAACTTTGTACGCCAATCAGGTTCTTAATCAGATTAGCTTTGTGTATCAGTTCTTGTTTTTCATTACTCATGATGGTAATATGCCCCATTTTTCTTCCCGGTTTGGTGAACTGTTTGCCATAAATATGTATGAAAACATTATCCATTGCCAGAATTTCCTTAAGACCTTTATACACAGGCGCTCCGTTAAATTCAGCATCTCCGGTAATGTTCACCAAAGCTGCTGGCAGTAGTAGGTCAGTATTTCCTAAAGGATAATCTAACAGAATACGCCACAACATATCAAACTGGCTGCTGTAACAGGCTTCAATGGTATGGTGGCCACTGTTGTGTACACGCGGCGCTGTTTCATTAACCAATACATTGCCATCTACATCTACAAATAATTCTACGGCAAATAATCCAGGGCTTTTTAAATGTTTCACAACCATTAAAGCGATGGCTTCGGCTTTCCAAAAAATATTTTCTTCCAGTTTTGCAGGCGTGATCTGGTGGCTTAGCTGGTTCAGTTGTTGATCAAAAACCATTTCAACAGGAGCGTAAATGGCTGTATCTCCCTGAATATTTCTGCCAATTATAATAGATATCTCTTGTTTGATGTTTACCATTTTTTCCAGGACAGCCGGTTCATCAAAGGCCAGGTCTGCCTCTTTTAACGATTGAATTAACTGTACACCTCTTCCATCATATCCACCTGAAGCTAATTTATGTACCGCTGGTAAATAGGAAACGTGCTGGTTAAATTGAATTTTACTTTGGGTAATAACAAAATCACTGGTCGGAATTTCGTGTGCTTTGTAAAATTCTTTTTGCAGAATTTTATTTTTGATGGTTCTCAAAGTTGCGGCAGACGGAATAATTGTTTTTCCTTCCGCTTCCAGTGTTGAAAGTGCTTCAATATTTACATTTTCAATTTCAATTGTAAGCACATCACAATTTTTTCCAAACGTATATACGTCATTATAATCTGTAATATCACCTTTTATAAAATGATGGCAAAGGTGAGCGGAAGGACATAGCAGATCGTTGTCTAAAATATAGGTGATCACCGGATAATTGGCAGCGGCTTGTAATAACATTCTTCCCAGCTGGCCACCACCTAATATTCCAACTTTTTTCATTTATACGTTTTTATTCTTGTGGCGGAATTGTATGCAAATATAGATTGATGGCCTTTAAAACCTGCTGTTTTGTATCTTTGACCCGGCTGAAAAAGAAACTATCCGAAGCTGTTCATATCTTTTAAAAAATACTTTTTATGTCTACATCTACCGTCTCTCCATCCATTACGCCAGTAGTACAAAACGACTTTTTACCCTTACACGGAACAGACTATGTGGAGTTTTATGTTGGCAATGCAAAGCAGGCAGCGCATTTTTATAAAACAGCATTTGG
>JBKJSZ010000273.1:0-4610 GCA_046593675.1 Ferruginibacter sp. | reverse complement strand
CCTTCAGGAAGTATCCAGCAAGGATATCGCATTGTAAAAATTTATAACAACAATTAAAAGAAATAACAATGGTAACTGATCCAATAGCAGATTATCTAACCAGAATTCGTAACGCTCAGATGGCTAACCACCGTGTAGTAGAAATTCCGGCCAGCAATTTGAAAAAACGTATCACTGAAATTTTGTACGATAAAGGATATATCCTAAAATATAAATTTGAAGAAGACAGTAAACAAGGAATGATCAAAATAGCCTTGAAATATGATCCTACTTCAAAAATTCCGGTAATACAGAAATTAGAAAGAGTAAGCCGTCCGGGTTTACGTTCTTATTCAAAGCCTGAAGATTTTAAGCGTGTGAAGAATGGTTTGGGTATCTCTATCATCTCTACTTCAAAAGGAGTAATGACAGATAAAGAAGCAAAATCGCAAAATGTAGGCGGCGAAGTTCTTTGTAACATATTTTAAGTATAAGCTGCCGGAAATGGAAATGCCGGCCGCTGATAGAAAGTTCATCTTTCATTTTTTTTAATTTCCAAAACAAATAATACCATGAGTCGTATAGGTAAAAAACCGGTTGAAATTCCTTCAGGAGTAACCATCACCGTTAACAAAGAAAATGTTGTTGCGGTAAAAGGACCAAAAGGAGAATTATCTCAGGCAATTGATCGCGATATCAAAGTTGAGATTAAAGATAATATTATTGAATTTGTAAGACCTACAGATCAGATCCGTCACCGTGCTATGCATGGTTTGTATCGTTCTCTCATCAACAATATGGTGAAAGGTGTTACAGAAGGATATACAAAACAATTGGAATTAGTAGGTGTGGGTTATAAAGCAGCAAACCAGGGAAACCTTCTGGATCTTGCTTTAGGATATTCTCACAACATCATATTTGAAATACCTAAAGAACTGAAGATTGAAACTTCACAGGAAAAAGGTAAGAATCCTATGATCAAATTAACCAGTATCGATAAGCAATTACTCGGTCAGGTTTGTGCGAAGATCCGCAGCTTACGTAAGCCTGAACCATACAAAGGTAAAGGTGTGAAATTTGAAGGCGAGGTTCTGAGAAGAAAAGCGGGTAAATCTGCCGGTAAATAATTAAGCGCATAATAACTCGTTCCCGGCAGCATCGGGAACATAAATAATAGAATTATGAATAATAAATCAAGTGCAAGACAAAAAATAAAGTTCCGCATCCGTAAAAAGATCAGCGGTTCTACAGCCACTCCCCGTTTGAGTGTTTTCAGAAGCAATACTGATATCTATGCACAATTAATTGATGATACTACCGGAACAACAATGGCGGCTGCATCTTCAAAACAAAAAGATATCACAGCGCAGAAAGCTCCTAAGATCGACAAAAGCAAAATGGTGGGTGAAGCCATTGCAAAGAAGGCCACTGAATTAGGTATCAAGCAGGTTATATTTGATCGTAATGGTTATGTATATCATGGCCGCATAAAAGCGGTTGCTGAAGGTGCAAGAGAAGGCGGACTGAATTTCTAATACAAACTTTTTAATAAGCATATACATGTCTAATAAATTAATCAACAATAAGATCAAAGCCGGCGACCTGGAATTAAAAGAAAAGGTTGTTGCAATTAACCGTGTGGTTAAAACTACAAAAGGCGGACGTGCCTTCAGTTTTTCTGCACTGGTAGTTGTAGGTAATGAAGCCGGAGTGGTTGGCCATGGTTTGGGTAAAGCAAAAGAGGTTCAGGAAGCCATCACTAAAGGAATTGAAGATGCAAAAAAGAACCTTATCAGGGTTCCGGTAATGCATGGTACTATTCCTCACGATCAGTTGAGCAAAGAAGGTGCAGCTAAAGTTCTAATAAAACCAGCCGCACATGGTACGGGTGTAATCGCCGGAGGTAGCATGCGTGCTGTTCTGGAGAGCGCAGGTATTACCGACGTTCTTGCAAAAAATCTTGGATCTGCAAATCCGCATAATGTGGTTAAAGCAACTTTCAAAGCGCTTGCTACTTTGCGTCAGCCGATCGAAATCTCTAAAACACGTAACATATCTCTGAAAAAAGTATTCAACGGATAATTCCGGTGAGATAATAATAACACAGTTATGAAAAAAATAAAAGTAACCCAGGTTAAAAGTGTGATCGACAGATCTGAACGCCAGAAGCGCACCATGATCGCATTGGGTTTAAGAAAAATGAATGCTACTGTTGAAGTAGAAGCAACACCACAGATATTAGGTATGGTAACGAAAGTGAACCATCTGATTAAAGTGGAAGAGGTTGGTTAGTTATTTTAAATTTTAAATTAATAACATTCAACATTTATAATTTATAATTCATAATAATTCTAAGCGAGGGGTGATTCCCCGTAAGTATAAAATCAAATTAAAATGAAATTACACACACTCAGGCCAGCGAAAGGCGCAACTCATAAAGAAAAGCGTATCGGACGTGGTGAAGCAAGCGGAAAAGGTGGAACCTCTACGAAAGGTAATAAAGGTGGACAAAGCCGTGCAGGTTATAAAAGCAAAAAAGCACATGAGGGTGGACAGATGCCTATTCAGCGCCGTATTCCTAAACGTGGATTTACCAATATCAACAGAATTGAATTTAAAGTATTTAATATCGGACAAATCGATCATATTTCTGAAAAATATGGCATCTCCGAATTCAATGCTCAGAATCTTTATATCAACGGTTTGATCAGTCAGACTGACGTTATCAAAATTTTAGGTAACGGAGAACTTAAAGGTAAATTTGCCTTTACAGTTAACGCTGTGAGCGCAAAAGCAAAAACTGCTATTGAAGCGGCAGGCGGATCTGTAGAAATAGTAAAATAATTACCCGATATTTGCCCGGCGCATTCTTTTAAATGCGTGCTTCTTTTTTAGAGCAACCATTAAATCGACTTAATTCTGTGAAGAAATTCATTAAAACATTAAAGAATATCTGGAGTATTGATGAGCTGCGTAATAAGATACTTTTTACCTTATTACTGCTTTTCATTTACCGTATAGGTTCTTACATCGTATTGCCAGGTATTGATCCGAATAAACTTGCAAATCTTTCCCAGAGTACACAGGGTGGAATGCTCGGTTTGTTAGATGCATTTGTGGGAGGCGCTTTTTCTAAAGCATCCATTTTTGCATTAGGTATCATGCCTTATATATCTGCTTCCATCTTTATGCAATTGGTTACCATACTGGTTCCTCAAATGGCAAAAGTTCAGAAAGAAGGAGAAAGCGGCAGAAAGAAAATTAATCAGTGGACCCGTTATCTAACCGTATTAGTAACAGCCTTCCAGGCCGCTGCTTATATCGGATATCTGAAAAGCCCGGGTAATGCAGGTGCTTTAATTCCGGCTTTTGAATCTTACTTCTGGGTTTCCACGGTTGTTCTTCTAACTGTAGGTACATTATTCGTAATGTGGTTAGGTGAAAAAATTACAGATAAAGGTTTGGGAAATGGTACATCATTGATTATCATGATCGGTATTCTTGCCCGTCTTCCACAATCTTTTATGCAGGAAGTAGGTGCACGAACTACAAGAGGTCCGGGTGGTTTATTGATTTTATTAATTGAAGTTGTTTTCCTTATCGGGGTTATTATGGGATTGATCATGCTGGTTCAGGGAACACGTAAAGTGGAAGTGAATTATGCAAAACAATTAGTAGGAAATCGTCAGATGGGTGGTGCAAGAAACTTCCTTCCTTTGAAAGTGAATGCTGCTGGTGTAATGCCAATCATTTTTGCGCAGGCGATCTTATTCTTACCAACTATTTTTTCCGGGTTTACAGGCGAAGGTTGGGCTAGATATTTTACGGATCATACCAACATCGTTTATATGATCGTGTACTCTATATGTGTTATTGCCTTTACTTTTTTATACACAGCTTTGATATTTAATCCGAAACAAATGGCGGATGAATTGAAACGTAACAACGGATTTATTCCCGGAGTCAAACCTGGGCAGCCAACAGCCGACTATATTGGTACCATCATGGATCGAATTACCTTGCCGGGCGCTGTATTATTAGCTTTGGTAGGTATTTTACCGGGCGTTTTCCAATTAGCTTTTGGAATGTCACAGGGATTCTCCACATTCTTTGGTGGAACTTCTTTGTTGATTATGGTGGGTGTAATTTTAGACACATTGCAACAGATCGAAACACAATTGCTGATGCGCCAATACGATGGTTTAATGAGTAGCGGAAGAATGCAAGGTCGTCAGGCTGTTTCAACAACAGGAATATAATTTAAAATTGGATATATTTTTTGTAAACCCTGGCGATGCCGGGGTTTGTTTTAATTTTAATATATGGTACGCTACAAAACAAAAGAAGAAGTAGAGGTCATGCGCCATAGCTGCCGGTTGGTGGGTCTGGCCCAGGCAGAAATAGCCAAAATTATTAAACCAGGTATTACAACGCTTTATTTGAATAAAGTAGCGGAAGAATTTATTATGGATAATGGCGGATATCCAACCTTCAAAAATTATAATGGTTATCCTTATGCCACATGTATCTCTGTAAACGATATGGTGGTACATGGCTTTCCCAATGAAAAAGAATTAAAAGATGGAGACGTTGTTTCTGTAGATATAGTAATTTTTAAAAAAGGTTTTCAT
>JBKJSZ010000212.1:0-2735 GCA_046593675.1 Ferruginibacter sp. | reverse complement strand
CACTTTTGCCAAAAGATTTAATGTTACAGGTATTACCAGGGAAAAAGAATATGATCTAACAAAAGGTTCTGATAAATCTAAGTTGCATTACTTTACGGTTAATCCTAATGGTGAAGCAGAGATTGTACGCATATTATTAAGTCCCAACTGCACCGCAAGAAATAAAGAACTGGAATTTTATTTTGAAGAATTGGAAATCAAAGGAAGATCAAGCATTGGCAATACAGTAACTAAATATCCGGTTCGTTCCGTTAAGTTTAAAGTAGCCGGCAAATCAACTTTAGCTGCCAAAAAATTATGGTTCGATAATAAATTCGGCAGATTAAATACAGATGAAAAAGGAGAGTATCTGGGAATGTTCAATGCGGAAGATAGAATATTAGTAATTTATGCCGATGCTCATTATGAAATTACCGATCAGGAACTCACCCAGCGTTTCGATCCGGAAAAAATAGTTTTGATAGAAAAGTTTAATCCTGAAAAAATCATTACGGCTGTTTATCTGGATAATGAAAAATTACAGTTTAATATTAAAAGATTCAGAATTGAAACTTCCACCTTACAAACTAAATTTTATTTTATTAAGGAAGGAAAAGATAACAGGCTGGAAACAGTGACTACCGAACAGCAACCTGTTTTAAAAGTGCAATCCGGACGTGGGCAACAAGTGTCTAAAGCAAAATTTAAAGTGGATAAATTAGTAGAAGTGATGGGATGGAAAGCTGTGGGTGCAAAACTCACTGATTTTTCTAAATCTGTAGAAATGGAATGGGAAGTGAGAGAAACTCCACAAACAGAGTTGTTTTAATCTTTAAAAAATCGGTTCAATTTTTTAAAAAATTTCTTTATATATAATTACCATTCTTAAATATGAATTAATTAACCGAAAAAATAGCGATTGATTATATTTAATTTAAATTGTATGTAAATACATCAAAACTTTATATATGAAAATCGTTTTAACAGGCGGAGCAGGCCATATAACTAAACATGCTGTAGAACAACTTTTGAATAACGGACATAATGTTACAGTTATAAGTAGAAATGCGGAAAACCTTGCATCCATAACAGCTAAAGGAGCTAAAGCGGCCATTGGTGATTTGTCAGATCAAAATTTTTTGACAGACACTTTTAAAGATGCAGATGCAGTATATCTGATGATACCGCCAAATTTTTCTCCAAAGGGAACTTTCCGGGAATACCAGAATAATGTAGCAGATGCTTTTGTGCAATCTGTATCAGCTTCGGGCGTAAAAAATATTGTAGTGCTTAGCAGCATTGGCGCTCATCTTGGAAATGGAACCGGGCCGGTAGATGGTTTGTATGACCTGGAAAAAAAATTATCAGTTTTGAAAGACCTGAATATCCGTTTCCTCCGCCCGTCTTATTTTATGTATAATTTAATGGGTCAGATTCCAATGATCAAAAACATAGGGATGATGGGTGGGAATTTCTTTGGAGAATCTGATGAGAAACTTGTATTAACGCATACCAATGATATTGCAAAAGAAGTCGCTGCTTCTTTATCAGATCAGCAACTGTCTGGTCATACTATTCAATATATTGCAGGGGATGAGCGTAAACCTTCAGAAATAGCGGAAGTTATAGGCAAGGCAATCGGTAAAGATTTAAAATGGGTAACCTTTACAGACGAACAAACGTTGGGAGGAATGTTACAGGCAGGACTTCCGGAATTTGCCGCAAAGATGTATACGGAGATGGGAGCTTGCATACGAAATGGAAAAATGCAGGAAGATTATTGGAAAAACATACCAAAAAAATCATCGATTAAACTGGAAGATTATCTTCCGGAATTGGTGGCAGCGTATAATCATTGATTTATTAGAAAAGCCGGACAATTTTAATCCGGCTTTTCTTTATCCTTCTAATTCCATTATTTTTTCAAACATCTGTTCATATTCTTCATTAGCAGCGTTGAGATCTTTTACAGATTGTTTATAATCATTTTCTGCTTTCTGAAATTTATTCTTATCAATATATATATCCGGTGAACCTAAAGCAGCTTCCAGTTCTGTTTTTCGTTTTGTAAGTCTGGAAACGTTTTCTTCCAATTGTTTAAATTGGGTTTTTAACTTCTGAAGATCTTTTTTCTGATCATTGTTCATCAGCTTTTCTACCTTTTGAACAACAGGTTTAACCACAACAGGTTCCGGTTTGTCTTTTTGCTTTTTTTCTTCTGCTAAAGTTTTTTCCCTTCTTTCTTTCCAGTCTTCCCATTCCGCATAAGTACCTTTAAAAGCGCGGATTTTATGATCATCAATTTCCCATATTTTATTGGCCACTCTGCTAATAAAATAGCGATCGTGACTTACCAATACGATGGTTCCTTCATAACGCTGTAATGATTCCACCAATAAATCCACTGAATGTATATCCAGGTGATTCGTAGGTTCATCCAGCAATAAAAAGTTTGCCTTGCTGGCAATCGTTTTCGCCAATGCCACACGTGCTTTTTCACCTCCACTTAACACTTTCACTTTCTTTTCTACCGCTTCGCCACTGAATAAAAAACAACCAAGTAAACTTCTTAATTCAAGATCCGTTTTTCCACTGCGGGAATCTTTTAATTCCTGCAACACATCATTGTCCTGGTTGAGTGCTTCCAGCTGATGCTGTGCATAAAATGATTCGGCCACATTATGTCCCCAGATCCTTTCTCCTTCAAAGGTATCTGTACCGGCAATAATTCTTAATAGCGTAGATTTTCCTTTACC
>JBKJSZ010000128.1:0-3404 GCA_046593675.1 Ferruginibacter sp. | reverse complement strand
TTCTTTTAATTCATTGGGGCGAACCAATACCAATACTTCCCTGAATTTTGGATCAGGATTATCCGGGAACAGGATCAACATGGAATCTTCCTGTTCTATACCTGATAACCAGAAAAGATCTGCATTCTGTTTGAACTTATGGATCGCATCTCCATTTGCAGGCAGCTCATCGTTGCTGTTAAAAATGGCGATAGAATTATTTTCCATTTTACCGATAAAACGTTTACGGTTCTGTACAAAAATCTCAGACTTTAAGGGTAGATATTTCATTATTTAATTTTATATACTGCTAAAGATTGCAATATAGTGTTTATAAATTTTTATTTGGGTTGCAGACGTCATAATAACACGGATGTATATATGAAATCTATATCCGTAAATATTATTGATAAATTGTTTTTAAATATGTGAAATCTTAACTTTGCCCACTTAACATTTGTCAACTAAAAGCTTGCTATGTCAGTAACAACTATGCCTGTGCTATCTGCAACAGCATTAAAAAAACTTGGGTTGGATATAAAACATCCTGTCCATTATCAATTAAGCCCTTCCGAATTAACGGATCAATCCGTTCAGAGAGGGGAAGGTGTTTTAAATGATACCGGCGCTTTGGTAATTAAAACCGGTGAGTTTACCGGAAGAAGCCCCAGGGATAAATTTATTGTGAAAGATGCGTTAACAACAGACACTGTTCACTGGAATGATTTTAATATTCCTATTGAAGAAAAGTATTTTGAACAGTTGCTACATAAGGTAACTTCGTATCTATCTGAAAAAGAATTATGGGTTCGTGACAGTTATGCTTGTGCAGATCCAAAATACAGGTTGAACATCAGGGTGGTAAATGAAAATCCATGGAGTAATTTATTTGCTTATAACATGTTTCTGCGTCCAACAGAAGAAGAATTAGAAACGTTTGAGCCGGAATGGCACATCATACAAGCTCCGGGTTTTAAAGCTGATAAAGTAATTGACTGTACACGTCAGCACAATTTTGCTGTAGTGAGTTTCACCAAAAAAATGATCATCATCGGTGGTACCGGATATACCGGCGAAATGAAAAAAGGAATTTTTACGATTCTTAATTATATCCTTCCACAGGAGAAAAATGTGTTGAGCATGCATTGTTCAGCAAACATGGGCCATGAAGGTGATACGGCCATTTTCTTTGGATTAAGCGGAACAGGCAAAACAACATTAAGCGCGGATCCAAACAGAAGTTTGATAGGCGATGATGAACACGGCTGGACGAATGATTCTGTATTTAATTTTGAAGGTGGATGTTATGCAAAGACGATTGATCTGAACGAAGAAAAAGAACCGGAGATCTATAAAGCGATCCGTCCGGGCGCATTAGTAGAAAATATAACTTTTCTGGAAGGGACAAACCAGATAGATTTTGCCAGTAAAAAGATCACTGAAAATACGAGAGTAAGTTATCCTTTATCATTTATTAGTAATGCATTAGAACCATCCATTGGTAAAACACCGAAAAATATTTTCTTTTTAACGGCTGATGCTTATGGTATTTTACCTCCGATAAGTAAATTATCTCCAGGCCAGGCGATGTATCAGTTCATCAGCGGATATACGGCAAAAGTTGCAGGAACGGAAGCAGGTGTTAAAGAGCCATCCTCCACATTTAGTGCATGTTTTGGTGCCCCTTTTTTACCATTGCATCCAGGACAATATGCAGAAATGCTGGGAAAGAAAATGAAAGAGCATAAAGTTAATGTATGGATGATCAATACCGGATGGAGTGGCGGACCGTATGGCATAGGGCAAAGAATGAAACTTCCTTACACACGGGCCATGATTACTGCTGCTTTGGAAGGAAAATTAGACCATGTGAATTTTGAAGCGCATCCTGTTTTCGGAATGATGATGCCGACAGAATGCCCGAACGTTCCATCAGAAATTTTAAATCCTCGTAATACATGGGCTGATCCTGCGGCATACGATGCAAAGGCAAAAGATCTGGCAAATCAGTTCCGCAAGAATTTTGAAAAATACGCAAATGGTGTAAGTGAAGAAATATTAGCCGCAGCGCCAGTTGTATAAAATATTAAATCTTATAAATAAAAAAGGTCCATTTCCGGACCTTTTTTTATGTGAACACAATTTCAGGTATTTCTCCTTCTACCATTAATTTGCCTTGCGTTTTGGAAACAATTTCTTCCACTGAAACACCAGGTGCTCTTTCCAGTAATTTAAATCCGTGTGCATTCACTTCAATAACAGCAAGATCACTTACAATTTTTTTTACACATTGTTTCCCTGTGAGCGGTAAACTACAGGAATGCAATAATTTACTTTCCCCTTTAGGATTTGTATGCATCATGGCCACGATGATATTTTTCGCACTCGCCACCAGATCCATTGCGCCACCCATACCTTTCACCATTTTCCCTGGAATTTTCCAGTTAGCGATGTCGCCATTTTCACTTACTTCCATCGCACCTAAAACGGTGAGATCAACTTTTCCTGAGCGAATCATTCCGAAGCTCATGGCACTGTCAAAAAATGCAGATCCCGGAACGGTTGTTATGGTTTGTTTTCCTGCATTAATAAGATCCGCATCTTCCTTTCCTTCTTCCGGAAATGGTCCCATACCTAAAAGGCCATTTTCACTTTGTAAAATTACATTCACTCCGTCCGGAATATAATTGGCAACAAGAGTAGGAATTCCAATCCCGAGATTGACATAAAAACCGTCTTTCAATTCCTTTGCTATTCTTTGTGCTATCTGGTGTTTATCTAATGCCATGGTAATTATTTATCAGCTTTTTTTCTGGTTGTTCGTTGCTCAATTCTTTTTTCATAATTTTTGCCCTGGAAGATCCGGTGTACGTAAATACCAGGCGTATGAATTTGATTGGGATCCAGTGAACCGGCAGGAACAAGTTCTTCTACTTCTGCAATGGTTATTTTTCCGGCCATCGCCATCATCGGGTTGAAATTGCGGGCCGTATCTTTAAATATCAGGTTACCTGTTGTATCTCCTTTCCATGCTTTTACGAGAGCATAATCTGCATCAAAAGCCATTTCCAGTAAATATTCTTTACCATTAAAAATGCGTATTTCTTTTCCTTCAGCAATTTCCGTTCCTACACCTGCAGGCGTGAATATTGCCGGCATTCCATAACCTGAAGCCATGCAACGAGTAGCTAAAGTTCCCTGTGGCACCAGTTCAACTTCTAATTCACCGGATAATAATTGTCTTTCAAATTCTGCATTTTCACCAACGTATGATGAGATCATTTTCTTCACTTGTTTCTGTTGAAGCATCAAACCAATACCAAAATCATCTACACCTGCATTATTGCTGATACAGGTAAGATGCATTACTTTTTTATTTACCAAAGCAGCAATACAATTTTCCGGAATACCACATAACCCAAAAC
>JBKJSZ010000127.1:0-8030 GCA_046593675.1 Ferruginibacter sp. | reverse complement strand
GTTTCATTATGGCCATTTTTATTAAAGCGAAAGAACCTGAAATCAATGAAGTTTTATTGCAATCCAAATCTGTGGTGCAGGATTATATGTTGGGGCTGATTATGGAAATGGGTATTGTAGCAGTTTTGAATTGTATAGCATTGTTACTGATTGGAGTGAAGTATGTGATTTTCCTGGGAATTTTTACAGCCCTCTTAAATATCATCCCATATGTAGGTATTATAATGGGAATTATTTTAACCATCCTCGTTACCTTAACTACTTCAAAAGATCTGAGTGATATTATATGGATCATCGTAAGTTTTGAGATCATCCATTTTATTGATTCGAATTTTTTAATGCCTAAGATCGTGGGTTCAAAAGTAAAAATAAATGCATTGATCACCATCATTGGTGTAGTAATAGGTGGAACCCTAATAGGTTTGTCCGGAATATTTTTAGCACTCCCGGTAATTGCAATTTTGAAAATAATATTTGACAGAATTGAAGATCTTAAGCCCTGGGGAATGTTGATGGGAGATGATACGGTTGCAAAACCCAAACTGTATGAGCGACTTGAAAACTATCGTTTACGCAAAAGAAGAAAGCCGGTAATTACTCCCGGCTCCGGACCTATAGCGCCCACGCCATAATTTTATTTTTTTCCTCTTCCGATTAAATACAGCACCAATGCTACGATTAGTACGATCACAATTATACCTGTCCACATACCAGCTTTAAAAATTCCGCCGATGGCTTCACAGCCCGAAGTTGAAACTAAGATTACACTAAGCATCGTCAGCAACATCATTTGATTTTTTTTCATGTTTTTGATTTTTTATTAGGTGAAGTTGATTTACTGTTCTGTGATTTTTGTTCCGAATTTTCTTCGGCTTCATCTAAAGAATGGGTTTCAAAAAGTTCATTTTTAGACTTAGTAATCTCAGATATTTTTTCGTAATATTTTTTTATTACTTCCAGTTCTTCATCAGACAGATTTTCACTACTCACTAAACGATTGCTGGTGGATGCGTTAGCAGAAATCAATTCATTTAATTTAAGATGCAACGCAAGCGTATCTTTATTTTGCGATTGCTGAATTACGAAAATCATAAGGAAGGTAATAATAGTTGTACCAGTGTTTATTACAAGTTGCCAGGTTTCTGAATAATTAAAAAAATATCCCGAAACAGCCCATATAATTACAATTATTAATGCTATCATAAATGCGGTGGGAGTTCCGGTAGCTTTAGTAACTCCAGTAGAAAATGTATTAAAATATGATTTAAATGATTTCTTCTTTTTTTCCATTTTGTTTATTTAGGATCACAACTTTGTTTTACCATGATCAACTTTTCATCATATTCACACGTTGACCTTTTAATATAGCAAATGTTCTTTATTAGTCAAAAATGTGTTGTAAATAATATACTTGTAGAATTATGCCAATCATACTGATGAATACTAACCTATATTATCCATCATTCCTATTTAAATGCCCTGTGGAAATTTTTACACGTTTTAAAAGTGAATTTTGTAATAAGTAGATTTATAAATTGAAGATATTGTTTGGCAACATTTTAGATATTATTGATGTATTAATCATCTCATCAAAAAAACTTAAAATTATGAGCTCAAAACTATTAACCGGCGTTTTAATCGGTGCAGCTGCAGGAGCAGTACTAGGAATTTTATTTGCACCAGACAAAGGAAGTGAAACCAGAAAGAAAATTTCTGAAAAAGGTGGAGAATTGGGAGATACTGTAAAGAATAAATTCAATGAATTAGGAGAAGTAATTTCAGAAAAGTATGAATCTATCAGAGGCGAAGCGCAAAATTTAATGAATAAAGGAAAGCAAGTTGTTCAGAATGGTAGCGAAACGTTGAAAGATGAAACAAGCAGAAGCTTTGCATAATAATATGACAGGTTCAAAAGAAACGCATTCACCAAAAGATGAAGTACAACATCTGATGGATAGTGCTGAAGCGTATTTTAAAACACGGGCAGATCTGCTGAAATTAAAACTGGTTAGTAAATCATCAGATATTATATCATCAATAGTTTCTTCGCTGATTTCAATAATATTTTTTCTATTCTTTTTTATTCTTTTGAATATTGGTTTAGGATTATTGTTGGGAGAATTTTTTGATAAAACTTATTATGGCTTTTTCGCCCTGGCCGTATTTTATCTACTTATCGGAATTATATGCCTTACCATAGGTAAAAAAATGGTGAAAGGGCCCGTTGCTAACAACCTAATTAAAAAGTTCATAAAATAAATTTCATGAACATCAATAATTCTGAAGAACTCGAGAAGGTTATTATTGAACTCGAAAAAAGGAAGGTGGTTCAGGAAAAAAATCTTCGTGAGGCCTTCATATCCACGAAGCAAAGTTTCCGGCCCATCAACCTTATTAAATCAACCATCAGGGAAATTACACATACGCCTGAAATTCGGGAAAGCGCCATTAAAACAGCTGCCGGTATTGGTATCGGTTTGCTTACTAAAGATATGTTTATTGGACGGGCAATTCCTGTAATAAGAAAGTTGGTATCAAGCGCATTGGAAAATGGTGTACAAAATGGAGTCAAATCCACCAGTAATACTATAAAAGCTGTGGGTACCGTTTTATTGAATCAGATTTTCAAAAGAAAAAAATCATCTACTTCCTAACCCTAACGTTCCGGCAGATCATATTGTTAACTTAAAATCAAAAACAATGGAAAACACAAATCAAAATGAAAGGAATCGCGGAACTATTCAAAATCAGGATCAACAACTCTCTTCTGACTCCCGTGATACTTCCCGCAAAGGAAGAGAAGAAGAAGTAGTGAATAATCAGGATCAGTTACGTAAAACAAATTCAGATCAGGGCGATATCACCAATAAAGATTCTGAAGGATTGCGTAGCGGTTCTGAGCAGGGCGATTATCGCAGAAGTGATGCAGGATTCAGGTCATCGGAAGAACGTAATGATCAACAAGGTGATCGCCAAAATACCGGAAACGATGAAGAAGAACGAGGCGATGAAGGGGAAGAAAGTTACCGCCAGGGAATGGGAGACAATGATAACCGGAATAATAATATTCCCGATATTGGACGGGAAGATGCGGATAAAACGCAACGTGAAACACCACGTATGTAATTCAATTTAATTTATATTTAAAAAAAAGTCGTTAGCATGCTAACCACTTTTTTTATTTGCTTCCTATAATTTTAGAATGGATATCCAATAGCAATATTTAATATCATGTTTTCTTTTCTCCAGGTACTGCTTGTGAAATCAATTTTATTTATAACCCATCTTTGTCCATCCGGTAAAAATGGTTTTCGTAAAGGAATTCCAAGATCAATACGTATTAATATTACGGTGGCATCAAATCTTAAACCTATTCCGGAAGCAACCGCAATTTCTTTGAACCAATCTTTCTTAAACTGTCCGGCATTGCCGAAAAGAATCGTGTCTTTTGTCCAGATGTTACCAATATCAGTGAAGATAGCTCCGTTTATAATTCCAGTGATCGGAATTCGCAATTCTGTATTGAAAAGCAATTTATAATCGCCGCCAATAATCTGAAAAAACCGCTGGTCATCTGCGGTTGGCTTATATGAACCCGGACCTACATTTCTTACCGTAAATCCCCGGATAGAGTTGCTTCCCCCAATAATATATTGTTTGGTAAATGGTAATAAAACGGAATTGTTATATGGCATTCCTATACCAACCTGTATACGGTTTGCCCATTCCCATTTGTTGGTAAGTTTTCGTGTATAATGAAAATCAAAATCCGTTTTTACATATTGAGCGAATGGAGTTCCGAATATCGTTTTTTCTCTCCAGATTTTTGCGCCGGTTAATAAACCAGCAATGTTTCCGGATACATCCAGGCTCGCATTGAAATAAAATTTATTAACTCTGGCTATGGTATTATTGTAAGTATACGTAAACACCGATCCAAGGATCGCTTCATCATACACATTCAATAATAAAGAAGGGCTTACTGACGCTTGTTTATAGAAAGAATCCGTAACACCTGTCGCATTTAAATAACTGATTGCAAAAGGAGCCCAGGTATATTGTTTCGATAAATTTTTTTTCCAGGTAAATTCATATTGTGCACGAAAAACATTTCGTGTGTAAAATAATTGTTTTCGTAACAATTCATAACCCAGCAGCATGGTTGTATTAGGCGGATAGAAATTATTTTCCCTGATACGGAAAAAGGGAATTACATATTTTGGAAGTTTAAGATTTGCTTCACCACCTAAACGAAAATTATTATTTTTCTGTAAAGAGTCAGCCACAGAAACTTCGAAACCACCAAATGCTTTGATAGTTAACATTTCTGCTCCACCAAATACATTCCTGTTTTTCATATTCACGCCTACCTGTGCTCCTATGTAATTGTTGTCTTTACTAAATCCGCTGATCTCTGCCTGTATAGATTTTTTACTTGCGGGCGTAATGAAATAATAAGCATTCATCAAATGCCCTCTGGAAGTATCTGGTACAGGATCAAACCTGTTTTTTACAAATTTGAATGCATTGATACTTATCAAGCGGTTTAGTGTAACATTCTGTGAGCGGCTGCTATACATATTACCAGGCCGGTAAGTAATTGTTCGTGCGAAAAGATCAGGCTTAAACTTATGGGTTGAATCTTTTATATAGATACCATCGTATTCAATGAGGTTATCTTTTGTTGTATCTAATTTTTCCAATGCAAGATTATAATTAGGAAAAACGGTAATGGTGTTTATTGAATAGGCATGTTTGGCCGCATCCGGCGTGGTGTTTTTTATGTTGAAATACATATCCAACTTTCTGTTACCGACCGTGCTATCGGCATACACCATTAAATAATCAGGATTAAAAAAATAATATCCTTTGGTTTTAATAAACAAATCTACTCTTTGTCTTTCTGCCGTGATATCACTTAGCCTGTATGCATTTCCTGATTTTACAATACTTTTATTCTGCTGTGCTTCCTGCAAAATTTTTAAAAGTGCAGAACTGTCATTTACCCATTTTACTTCCCGGATAGTATATCTCGGTTGAACCTGTACACGATAATGTGCTTTTGTAAAATATCCGGAATTGGTAGTGTCACCCTGAGCAGTAGTGTGGAAATAACCCAGATTTTCCATCAGACCTGTCATGTTTTCAGCAGTAATTACAGCGTTAATCCGGCTGCTTAATACAGGCGGTTCGCCTAATTTATTTTTAATAAATGCTTTTAATCCACGCTCTCTTTTTGGCTCTCCGATTTTATAATACCACCATACCTTCAAGGGCTGGCCTAAGAAAAATTTATTGGGCCGTGGTTTTATAGCAAGTTTCAATTCATTTTTTAATGCACGTGATTTTGTTTTTGTCTCAGGATGCTTTTCAACTTTAATATCATAACCTCTGTATAACTTCTCACCTGGCGGCAAATATTTTTGTACACTGCAAGAATACACAGCCAGACAAATAATTATATAAATGAATAATTTTTTAATCATTACTTTCTTTTTCTTCCGAAAATTTCACGGAATTTATCATAATCCATTGTTACCGTAAATGCCAGTCCGTTTTCGATGACATAACCATCTAAAACCATTTCAAACTGATTTCTTCTATAAGCACGCAAAGCATACTTTCCATCAGGAGAAATTTTATAAGCCAACGTTACATCCGGTGAAAATCCCTGGCTGGTTCCCTGAATTTTTGAAGCAGGATCCTGTCCTTCAATTCCCACATTTGTTCCAACAGAAATCACCAGCCTGTCATTCATTAAAGATTTACTCACTGCTACATTCAGATCAGTTCTCTGAGCATTGCCACCGTTTCCATAATCCCTGTAAGTATTTAAGTTAAGATCTACATCAATTCCCTTAAATAAATTTGCGGCTATCTCATTTAAAGCTTCAGATAAAAATTGGCTTACACTCTGGCGAGCGATATCGTTAAACCCTCCACTTGCACTATTGCCTTTGAAGAAGTCGGAACTCTCCTCTCCTACAAAACGATTAAATAATAAAAGAGAAAAGACTTGCTTATTAGTAGCTGATTGATCTCCTCGTAATTGTGCAAGTTTATTATCAATAGTAGTTCTCAATTCACTGCTTATCGGTGAATTTTCATCCGGCAACTGAATATCAAAATTTATTTCGGGCCGGCTTAATTCTCCGGTTAGATATAATATAACCCGGAATGGAATTTTTTGATTGAATGAATTTGACAGTTGTGTATTTACATTTGAAACTTCGTTTGACAAAAGATCTCTTGCAGAAGTATTAGCTATATATTCAGCCGTGATGTTTACCCTTGCGGAAGTAGGATCTCCTCCAAAATCTATTGTACTTCCTTTTATGAGATTAAATTTTTTCTTTAAGAACTGATAATTTAATTCATACGTTCCCTTATCTAGTTCATAATTTCCGGCGAGAATAATATTTCCTCCGGGATCTACTCCCGCATTCAAACGAGCATCGCCCTGTACTGTAAGAATATCACCAGTGGCAGGATCTACAATGATGTTAAGTATGGCAGCTTTACGAACTTCAATATTAATATTATAATTCAGGTATTGGGCAAAATCGGAAGCCGGTTCTTTTTCTAGTGTGAACAATTTTGGTGGTGCAATTTTAAAGGTATCCGCATCAACAAACCGTACAATCCTTTTGCTTTCATCTTTATTAAAACTTCTCTCAGGTAAAACAATTGTAAGGTTACTATTATCGTTTACAAAAACATTTCCTTCTATATCGGGAGAAGTAGAATTACCTGTAACAAAAACATTTGCATCAACCGAAGCAAATCCATAAATCTGATTATTCACTGCTTTTTTTGCATTGATCAAGATGAAATCTTCTCCACTCACTTTCAGATCAAGATCATAATTTGTGAGTGTTCTGGAAGTCATGCTTCCATTTACTTTCATTTCATGATTCAATGAATCTTTTATTGAAAAATCATTCAATTGTATTTGCGGATAATTGAAGATGATCTTTTCATTATCTATTTTATAAGGCGTTCCAAATTGAGCCAGTGTAAATTGGGTGGTATCAAAAATCAGTTCACCATTCCAGCGAGGATCCGAAAATTTTCCATTAAGATCAATTGTACCATGCAAATTTCCGGTAGCGTTTGTAACCTCTCCTGCCGTAAATGCCTGCAGCGTTGCCATATTTAATTTTCTTACATCTGCCCGCATGGCAAATTCACGTTCCATATTATCGGGATAATAGCTACCGGTTAAGGCTACATCATTGTTATTTCCTAAAAGTGTTAATTCAGTATAAATTTCTGAAGCAGATTTTTTCTGTGCATTTAGATTTACATTTCCTATTGGCTGTCGCATCAAATGAAGATCATTAACAGATGCGGTTCCATTAAAAGCGGGAATATTTTTTTCAAATTCACTCAACATAAAATCTGCATCCATAATGCCTGATGCAAACAAAGTATCATTGCTTACAAATGAACTGATAGTAGATAAATTGAAGTTATCAACCTTTACCTGTACCGGGCTATTTACAACAGGGCTTTGGCTGTTAATGCGGATAGATGCCGTATCACTATTTATATTAAAATTATGTACGAGTAAATGTTTGGGACCAAATTCAATAAAATTTCCGGGTGTGACTGCCCATTTTTCATAGTTCAATAACATATCATCAGAGAGCCTGAAAGTATACACGTTTCCTTTTGTATGAACGGAAGCGTTTAAGCCGAACCAATCTCTGCCTGCTTTATCTTTTGTAATAAACGCAACAGACAAACTATCTGCTGCTGCACCTCCATTTAATATAGTTCCATAAAAAGTATTTGTTCCCGCATGTAAGGTGTCAAAATCCGCCGCATAATTCAACTTTTCATTACGTGAGAAAATTTTGATATTACCATTTCTTACCGCAGTATTCTGATAGGATAAATAAGGAATTTTAGCAGTAAAATTCAGTGCGCTGTCTGAAAAAGCCGAAGCGTAATTGCCGGAAAAATCAATTTTTTCATACTGATTTAGACCTGAAATAAAATCAATGATCAATGGATGCGGCAATACC
>JBKJSZ010000094.1:0-3926 GCA_046593675.1 Ferruginibacter sp. | reverse complement strand
TTTTCATTCAATATTCAAAATGTATAATTTATAATTATTTTAAAAATGATAACCAACTCTAAAAGAAACCAATCCAACGGGAACTGATTTTTTCAAATTTGCATATCCATCAACATAATTATTATTATTATCATATCCATAAATATATCTCCTGGAATTTTTTGAACGCAAAGCAATTCCTAAAGAATATTCCACAGTCAAACGATCGTAAATAGTTTGTCCGCCGAAGTTTACAGCAATATCAGAATATTTATCATATTCATTTGCGTAAGTATTATTATAACTTACCGCATTGCCGGAAGAAGTGCCGGTTACGATGGACCTTGATCCGAATTTATAAGAAGTATTTTCATAGGAAATGCCCATATAATATCCTTCCATCGCTTCTCCATCAAAATAAACTCTTGGCTGAAACGAAAAATAAAAGCCTGTATTATATTTTGGTTTCTCATTATCAGAAGCAAAAGAATATATATTTCCCTCCGGTCCATTCCATGTAAATGTGTAATCATCCTCTTCTATTTTTCCGATCTCCAAATTATCCACCACGGCTTTCATATAATTTTTAATTGTTATTCCTGCACCTACATGAATGGAAAACATATCAGACACTCTTCTTTCATAAAACAACGGAACAATTCCAAAGAGGAAAGATAAAGGAGCAATTTTAATAATATTATTTTCGGAAGATTTGCTTTTTTTCTTTTTCGAAAGGGTGCTATCTGTTGTAAAATAAACGGTTTGTTGCGCTTGGGAAATGAAAACAGAACAGATCATTATGAAACAAAAAAATGATCGCTTTAATATTTGCATGAATCAGGTTTTTAATGATGAAGGTAGAGTATATTGCCTTTTATTAAAAAAATTCATCAAATTGTTTTTATGAAATTATTTTTTCAGATTGTATTATTCGTATGCTCATTTTTATTTTGCACCCACGCAGAAGCTCAAAGTTTTTCGGTGAAGTGGGGCGATAATTCAAAAATTAAATATGATTTTGATGATGCCGTTCCACTTGCAGGCGGAAAATACATGATCTTGAAACTGGAAAATAAAAGAGGCGGTATGTTTGGTGGCCCCGCTAAACTATCGCCCAGTGTGGTATTGGTGGGTGCTGATATGGAACAAATTGCGGAAAAAGAAATTCCCATTGAAGAAAAAAATGCGAGCCTTCGCGGTTTTGAAAAATATGGTAACAATATATTTTTCATGTATACAGCCTATGAAAGTTCTTCGCGGACTACAACATTTTATGCACTTAAAATAAATGAAACCCTGGATATGGTTTCTAAAACAACGCTCGGTGTTTTTAAATCAGATAACAAAGGAGACCAGGCCACACCAACGTATAAAATGTCTAATGATTCAACCAAAGTAATGTTGTTTGTAGAAGGCCCTGAAAAAAGAAAAGAGAATGAAAAATATTTTATCGGTGTTTTCAATACAGATCTTAAAAGTTTATGGAGTAGAGAAGTAGAACTTCCTATTGAACAACGTTACCTGGCTATTTATGATATGGATGTAACGAATGACGGACGCGTATTTGTTGCCATAAAACATTATGAAAAAGAAGTGACGCGTGAAAGTGTGAGAGAAGATGGAAGTAAAATTCCCTCTTACGTGTATAAAATGCTGGTGTACAAAGATGGCAGCTCAAAGAATGACGAGTTAATATTTAATTTCAATAACCAGTTTATTCAAGGCACACGATTGATCAATGCAGCAGACGGATCTGTTACTGTTGCTGGATTGTATAAAAGAAAGTCGAACGGAAATATCAATGGTGCATTTTACGCAAAACTAACTGCTGGATCCGGAGATGTAAAAAATCCGAAAATGATTGACTTCCCTATTGAATTAATTTCTTTAGTTGATAAAGATAATTATGCTTCGGATAAATCAAAAGATCCGGGATTATATCCAAACTTCAGAATCAGAAGTATCTTAACCAGAAGCAATGGAAGTATTGATCTTGTGGCAGAATATTACAAATTAGTAGTAACTACCACTACAACCTATTCTAGTACCGGTGCCGGAGGTTCCACCAGAACTACTTACAATTATTATTACGGAGATATTGTAAATACCAACATTGATGTTAATGGTAAAGCCGTGTTTACCAGAATTCCAAAAAATCAGCAAATGACTAATATGAATATATTTTTAGGCATTTACTCTTTTGTTGAAAATGACAAACTGATCATTTTATACAATGATGATGAAGATAATATCGATCGTGATCTAAGTAAAAAGCCGGATGATGTAATGAATTTTAAAAAATCAGTTTTTGCCGCAGCTACCATTGACAGTAAAGGAAATATGACAAGGCAGGCCATATATAGTCACAGGGATGAAACATATGTAACCATTCCTACAGGTACAACAAGAATATCTCCAACAAAATTTTTAATCATCTCTGACCTTTTAAAAACATTTAAACGAAGAACGAGATTTGGTGTGATGACTTTAAAATAAAACATTTGCATAAAGAATTAAATGCCTCTGCAAAATCAGGGGCATTTTCTTTTGTGATAAATGTTATTTGATTTTTTAAATGGATTGGTGTTATCGAAAATGATTTTTCCAATTCCCTGAAAAGATCACAAGTTTTGTTATATGTATAAAATAAATTTTATATTGTATTAAATATACATCTATGCAAACGATTCTTCCCGTTCAAATTTCTGAGAGAGAAAAGATCATGGATGTACTTCGGGGATTTGCCATACTAGGAATATTTATTGCTAACCTCCATCATCTATCTTTATTCAACTCAAAACAAATTACGGGTCCTTTCCATTATAGCTTTGATCATATAGTGGAATATTTTCAAGGTGTATTGGTGGAAGGAAAATTTTATTCCATTTTCAGCCTTTTATTCGGCTGGGGCATTTCACTTCAAATTTATCGGGCTAAAAACAAAGGTATAGATGCAATTTCCACTGTTCGCAGAAGATTAGGGTGGATGTTAGCATTAGGATTAATGCATATTTTTATTTTATGGCCCGGCGATATTGTGGCCTTTTATGCTATGCTGGGTTTTGCCTTGTTACTCTTCAGAAAAATGTCTGATAAAAGTTTATTGATCTGGGGTGTTATTTTCTTTTTATTACCAATATTATTATATGCTTTAAAAATGAATATAATATGGATGAACGCTCCCGCAGGCATTGTATTTGAAACCGGATCCATGATTGAAAAAAAACTTCTTGGCACTGCCAAAATAGGTCCCATCTCAGGATTAGACGCTACCGCTTCGTGGATACTTATCTGGAAACATAATATTGCCGGATTTTTTTATCGCTATGGCTATTTATTTTTTGTTAGCCGTATCTGGAAAGTATTGGGTGTTTTTCTCATAGGTTTCATGTTAGGGCGAAATGATAATTTTAAAAAGATTTTACAAAATAAAAAAATACTGATTTACATTATTTTATTTGGCGCAATCGTGGCCTTGCCAGCTAATTTTCTGATGGCGTATTATATGGGATTTGAAGATGATTACTGGGATTTGAAAATGAATGGTTTTTATTATACAGTATTTTATGCTATTGGTGTTGCCCCTTTAGCATTGGCGTATGCATCTGGGATTGTTCTTTGGTTTCAAACCAAAACAGGTTTTAAAATATTATCGCTATTACAACCCGTCGGTAAAATGGCCTTCAGCAATTATATTCTGCAAAGCCTGGTTGGCATCACCGTTTTTTATGGCGTTGGACTTGCAAAAGGCGGACAACTGGGTGCGACAGCATGGACTATTTTTGCGGTGGGCATTTTTACATTCCAGATCTTTATCAGTTATGTGTGGCTTTCCTATTTTAATTACGGACCGCTGGAATGGATATGGAGAAGTTTGACCTATAAAAAATGGCAGCCTATGAAAAAAATAAAGTGAACCTGAGTTTCAATTCACCTTATCGTCGGAT
>JBKJSZ010000375.1:0-3049 GCA_046593675.1 Ferruginibacter sp. | reverse complement strand
CTCTTTCGGCTTGCCGCAGTATCTTTAGCGGTCAGGTATCTCCCAACCTGGCTATGATCTGTCCCAAAATAACTTAGTGCTAAAAAAAATCCACCAATCACGCCACTCCAAATGTTGTATTTATCTTTCCAGTCGAAACTTCCGTTTTTCATTCCGGAAGTTATCAGGTTCATTTTTCCTCTGGCAGATGCTTCTCGGATCGCATCATTAAAACTTACACCTTCCGGCAACAAATGAACAGCCGTATATCCTACAATAAATAATGAAATAAAAATGATCGCCATTTGTAATCCCTGCGTATAGGCCACCGCTTTTGCTCCGCCGCTCATTGTATAAATGATCAGCAATCCACCCATCACTATATTAGTGAGATAAATATTCCATCCCATGATTGCACTTAGAATCAGAGAGGGTGCATAAATACTCACACCTGTACTTAATCCTCTGGAAACTAAAAATAAAAAAGATGTAAGCGTACGTGTTTTAATATCGAACCGGTGCTCCAGAAATTCATACGCCGTTAATACTTTCAGTTTATTATACACAGGCATAAAAAATAAACTGATCACTATCATGGCCAATGGCAAACCAAAATAATATTGAACAAATCGCATTCCGTCAGAATAGGCTTGTCCGGGTCCTGACAAATATGTGATCGCGCTTGCCTGCGTTCCCATGATGCTCATTAACACTAAGAACCACGGCAGACTTCTGTTGCTTAAAAAATATCCTTCCAGGTTTTTTGTGGTGCGGCTTTTATAGACACCATATCCTATGATGAATAACAATACGCCCACCAAAACTATCCAGTCGTAAATACTCATTATAATTTTCTTTTATTCGCAATCAGATTTGCGAACAAACGATAAGCACCCGAAACACCAGCAGGCAATTCTCTGAAAAAAACAATACCTGTGTAAATAAATCTTCCTTTTCCATAATCTGCCACAATCAGGCTACCTTCATTTTTTTGCTCATTAGGATCATTCATTGAAAATATTTTCTGATAATGTTCATCTATATTTTCCGCATGATAAATACTTCTTTCCTGAATCCATCCGTCAAAATCAGCAGCCGTAATTTTATTTGGATAATTCAACAATGTATGTGCAGGAATTAAAAAATCTACTGAGGCATTTTCGTCGGTGATCCTGTTCCTGGAAATATTAAATGGATAAGGCGATATGTTGGCTTTAACCGGACCAATCGAATTATTTGTATTGTACTGAACCAATAATACACCACCATCTTCCACATATTTCATCAAAATGTTATAGGCATTACTTAACCAGTTGTGAACGTTATACGCTCTGATTCCGGTAATAATAACATCTAATTTTTTAATTTTTTCATATGTCAAATCCTGCTCCGTTAACATTGTTACCTGGTATCCCATTTGTAACAAGGCTTCCGGAATTTTATCTCCGGCACCGGCAATATATCCGGCGTTTTTACCTGCTGTTTTCAAGTCCATCTTTACTACTTTCACAGAAGGTTTAAAATGATAACCTATAGCAGGAATGTGATCATAATTAATTTTCCTGAATCCATTTTGCTGCAATGGAGCCGCTTCACTTCTTACCTGAAATGTAACATCCGTAGATGAATGTGCGGGAAAATTATTGGATAGCAATGGAAAATTCAGTGATGTTATATTTCCTTTTTTAATAAATGATATGCTATCGGCCACTGTGGTTATCACACCATCTTTTACCATCTGCATTCGCGAAGGGATAGTCCAGTTTTCATTGCCGGTTATTGTTGCCTGTATTTGCCTTGAAATATTTTCATTGTCGGGAAGAATGATCAACGAAGGATGAACAACAATATGCAAAGGATCAGTGATGATGGCGGATTGATACAACTCACCTTTTACAGGATCAGTGGATTTAAATTGTAACGGTTTTTTGAAAAGATAGGTTTGTGCATTTATTGTGAGACTAAAATTTACATGCAACAGGTTCTGCGGAAGCCCGGTGAGATTGGGATCTATTGAGAAAGAACCATCTTTTAATGGTTGCTCTAGCCAATAAGGTTGTGAATTTTTATATTCATAAGGAATATATAATGTAAGATTTTTTACAGCACTGATATTTTTTTGAGTTACCTCTAATGCTATTTCTGAATCAAAGATTTTCACGGAAGCAGCATCCACTTTTATGCCTGTTCTATTATTGAAAACAATATTAAATTTAGCAGAATCTCCTTTTGCAATAATAGCATTTTGAGAAACGGCTTCCACAAATATTCCGGAAGTATTCAGAATCAGATTTTCCACCAAGGGCAATTTTAATTGCAGCAAATTATTCCCTGAATTTTTAATCAGTGTATATAACGATTGAAGAATTTGTATAGATGCAGAAGGTTGAGATGGATCAAATTGCTTTATCAACTGGTTGACCCATTCATTGTATTTTGAACTTATTATTTTATCATTCATTAGGTACCGGTTAAATGAAATATCAATTCCATCCATCAGATCTGTTACCGGTTTACTTCCTTTAATCGTTTCAAAATATTCGATAACAGTTCCACGTTGTGCAGGAACACCGAAACCCTGGCTTTTATGATTACTTCTGCTGGCTGCGGCCATTTCTCCATAACTAATTCCCAGGAGTGGATTGTAAAGACCCGCATCAATTTTTAACTGATCTTCTTTTTGTGTGTTTGTTGTTCCAAAATTAAACGTGTTCCAAAATAATCGTTGTACTTTCCACGGCGCAAGTCTTTGCTCTGGAAATTGTAAAGGATCTGCTGCTGCATCAAATGCTTCACCTGCAAGAATCGCTGAGGCAGTGTGATGCCCATGTCCACCTTCTCCACTTGTTGGAAACCTAGTAATAATTACATCCGGACGAAATTTTCGAATCACATACACCACTTCTCCCAATATTTTCTGATGATTCCATTTGCGAAAAGTTTCATCCGGACTTTTGCTATATCCGAAATCATATGCGGATGAAAAAAATTGTTCTGCACCATCTACCTTTCTTGCTGCTAATAATTCCTGTGTACGTATAAGTCCGAGATCAACGCCTTGTTCATCTCC
>JBKJSZ010000368.1:0-3837 GCA_046593675.1 Ferruginibacter sp. | reverse complement strand
CTTTCATTCTAACGCTGGCACTTTACCAAAGTGACCATATTTTAAATTTATACCATTTCAAAATTGTTACAATAAAAAAAAATATAAACAGAAGTTTTTTTATACCCACTTATCCTCTGAAATGCTTTGCGGTTCAGCGTTTCAGAGGGTTATCATTATTGCACCATACCATTAAACTTGCTGCAGGCACGTAAAAACACGATAGCTATTTTACCCACTTATGTCTGAGATTGAATAGACTATATACGTACACGTTGGTAATAACTCTGCCTGTAAAATTGAGCAATACCGCTCTTGTAAACCGTCCGTTTCCGCCGCATCTTTGTTCCAGAAGTTGATTGATAAAAGAAATGATATCAATCTTTATCCAAAAATCCTGACAAACCGTTTTCCAATATCCTGACTAAAAATCGTAAATCCGATATCAGTCAACTTCTATTTCAAAGCAATATCCGCCTATGCTATAAAAAGCGATAATGGCAAACATATAAGATCCTATTTAAAACCACAAAATCCGATTCCTGCTGTAAAAGGCAAGAAAAACCAAAAAAAACCAATATCCGCCTATGCTGTAAAAAGCGATGATGGCAAACCAAAAGATCCAACCCTTAAGAAAACCAAATGATTCTTACCCAGTCATACATAGTATGACGAAAACTAAAATCGAAACCAGGATAAACTAAATCGTTTACATATTGGAGTAACCCCCTCAGAAATGTAAACCCCAGTCCTGAAAAACCAACTAAAAAATAAATAGTTGGTCAACTTAAAGATAACTTCCATTTTATTTTGCTATGCAAAGTTTTATGGAAGTTTTTTTATTTTGCGTATTTGATATATTAATGAATCGCAATTATGTTTATTTTCATTGATGTATTTGGATAAACCTTTCCTCTCATCTTTACCACTTCGGATTGTTTCTGTGGTTCCTTCTCAAACAGAATTATTACATTATTTAGAATTGGAAAATGAAACCATTGCCATCACAAAATTTTGTATTCATCCAGATGAATGGTTCAGAAATAAAAAAAGAATAGGCGGTACAAAAAACTTACAGGTTGATGAGATCATCAAACTGAAACCAGACCTCATCATAGCCAATAAAGAAGAAAATGTAAAAGAACAGATCGACACCTTAGCCGAACATTTTCCCGTATGGTTAACGGATGTAAATAATTATGATGATGCCATAAAAATGATTGCAGATATCGGATCGCTTACCTTCCGGGAAAATAAAGCGGGATCACTCATACAGAAAATTGAATCGGAATTTGTAGATGTCTACGTCAGAAAAATCAAAACAGCCTATTTGATCTGGAAAGATCCATACATGACAATTGGTGGAGATACATTTATACATGATATGATGGAAAAAGCAGGATTCGAAAATGTGTACAGACACAAAAAAAGATATCCTCAAATCACCATAGATGATTTAAAAAAATCTGATTGTGAATTAATTCTTTTATCATCAGAACCATATCCTTTTAAACAAAAACATGCAGAAGAATTGCAGATACAATTGCCATCTGTAAAAATTGTAACGGCAGATGGTGAAATGTTCAGTTGGTATGGTAGCAGGATGTTGTATGCACCTTCCTATTTTAAAGAATTACAAATGAAGCACAACACAACTGGTGCTGATGTTTGATAGCCTTCAAGTACTTATTTTTGCAAAAATCAAAACTATATGGCTCAACAGAAAATTGTAGAATTATTAGGCGATAAAGCCGAGAGTTTTTTGAACCACGAGTGTAAAACCATCAGTAAAGATCAAATACACCTTCCCGGACCAGCACATGTTGAGGAGATCTGGGCAGGAAGTAACAGGAATAACCAAACACTTCGCAGCATACAGACTTTATTAAACGGAGGCCGTTTAGGTGGAACCGGTTATGTTTCAATTCTACCGGTTGATCAGGGAATTGAACATAGCGCCGGAGCTTCTTTTTCTCCGAACCCTATTTATTTCGATCCGGAAAATATTGTGAAACTGGCCATTGAAGGTGGGTGTAATGCTGTTGCTTCCACTTTTGGCGGACTTGGAATCATGAGCCGTAAATATGCACATAAAATTCCTATGATGGTTAAAGTAAACCACAACGAATTTTTAAGTTATCCGAATAAATTTGATCAGGTTATGTTCGGTCAAATCAAAGAAGCATGGAATATGGGTGCCGTAGCAGTTGGGGCAACTATTTATTGGGGAAGTGATGCAAGCACACGACAATTACAGGAAGTTGCTACTGCATTTCAGATCGCGCATGAATTAGGAATGGCTACCGTGCTTTGGTGTTATTTAAGAAATAATGCTTTCAAAGTGGATGGAGTGGATTATCACCAATCAGCGGATCTTACCGGACAGGCAAATCATCTTGGTGTTACATTACAGGCTGATATTATCAAACAAAAATTACCTGTAAACAATGGTGGATATAATGCAACCAAGCATGGCAAAACCAACAAACTGGTATACGAAAAATTAACTACCGATCATCCTATCGACCTTACTCGTTACCAGGTGGCCAATTGCTATATGGGAAGAGTTGGTTTAATCAACAGTGGCGGAGAAAGTTTAGGCGCAACCGATTTAAGTGAAGCAGTTGCTACAGCCGTAGTAAATAAACGTGCGGGCGGTATGGGACTGATCAGTGGCAGAAAAGCTTTTCAAAAACCAATGAAAGAAGGAATTCAGTTATTAAATACGATTCAGGATGTTTATCTGGATAACTCTATTACAATCGCTTAATTTTAATGATATTTTGTTTAGGGAAGTTCATAAAATATTAGCATGAGACAAGAAGAAGATTTTGATGCCAGCCTGGCGGGTGATGATAATGCTTCTGAAGAATCCAAGAAGAGTTGGTTCAAGCGTATGAAAAAAGGCATTCTTACTTCTACCAAAGAGAAGAAAGATGCTCCTGAAGGATTGTGGTCTAAATGCCCAACCTGCAAATATACCTGTACCATTTCTGAGTTAAATGAAAATAAATTCATTTGTCCGAAGTGTGATTTTCATCACAGAATCGGCAGCGAAGAATATTTTGAAATTTTATTTGATGATAATTTTTTCACTGAATTATTTGCAAATATTAAATCGAAGGATGCATTGGGATTTGTAGACCTTAAACCTTATGGAAAAAGATTAGAAGAAACATATGCAAAAACTGATATCCATGATTCCATAACTGTAGCACATGGAAAAGTAAATGGCCATGATCTTGTGGTGGCGTGTATGGATTTTGAATTCATAGGTGGAAGTCTTGGTAGTGTGATGGGAGAAAAAATATGCAGGGCAAGTGATTACTGCCTACAACACAGAATTCCATTTATGATTATCAACAAAAGTGGCGGAGCCAGAATGATGGAAAGTGCATTTTCACTGATGCAACTTGCAAAAACTTCTGGTCATTTAACGCGTTTAAGTGAAGCAAAAGTTCCTTACATTTCTTTATGCACCGATCCTACTTTCGGAGGAACAACTGCTTCTTTTGCTATGCTGGGTGATATTATCTGTGGTGAACCAGGCGCGTTAATTGGATTTGCAGGACCACGTGTAATAAAAGAAACTATTAAACGTGATTTACCCGAAGGTTTTCAAAGAAGTGAATTTTTATTAGAGCATGGGTTTTTAGATTTTATCGTTCATAGAAAAGAACTGAAAGATAAGATCACTACGTTGCTCATATTGTTTAAAGATTAAGCCTGAAAAATATTTTGTTTAAAGTAAAAGCAGATCAATTGGTCTGCTTTTTTGTTTAATTATTTTTTTATTTTATCCAACCATTTTGGTTTTTTCTTTTCTTTCGGTTCTGAGCCAATCAGAAAACCATAAGG
>JBKJSZ010000227.1:0-6369 GCA_046593675.1 Ferruginibacter sp. | reverse complement strand
GCATTTTAATATTCTGCTGCCTGTTTTGCCAAATGACCTATGCCCAATCGAATAAAATTCAGAAGGGCAATCTTGATATTCTTAAAAAACATATTGAATTTCTATCCGATGATAAACTGGAAGGCCGCAGAACGGGAATGCCCGGAGAAAGAATGGCTGCGGATTACGTAATAAAACAATTTAAAAAAGCCGGTATAACGGCAACAAAAACATATCCTGATTATTTACAACCCTTTGAAGTTAAAGACGGAAAAAAAATTGAGAGATCCGAATTGGTACTGAATGGCCATTCACTGAAATTATCCGATGAATTTTTTCCTTTAAGTTGGTCAGCAAATGGCGTGATCAACTTAACTTCTGAAATAATTCTTTTTGATGTTTCACCATTTATAAATGAAAATAATCAGAATCCGCATTTTGACCTTAGATCAGAATTATATGACGTTGTCAAAAGTTTAAATAAAAATAATTCAGTCATTATCATTCATTCGGGAAAGCTAACTGATAATTTGAAATTTGAATCTACAGATAAAAATCCACCTTTGTCCGTACCTGTATTTTATCTCACACAAAAAGGAACAGAATTTTTAAAGGTAGACACAAATGTTGTTCGTGGTGAAGTGCTAATTCAGGAAAGTTCGAGAACCGGACACAATGTAATTGGCTACATTAATAATTCGGCAAAGCATACCGTTGTATTAGGTGCTCATTATGATCATTTAGGTTTTGGTGAAGATGGAAATTCATTATATACCGGTAAAACAAACATGATACATAATGGCGCAGATGATAATGCAAGTGGAACAGCCGCTTTATTATTGCTTGCAGATCGTTTAAAAAAATCCGGCTTACAAAATAATAATTATATGCTCGTTGCCTTTTCCGGAGAAGAACTCGGTTTATTCGGGTCTAAATATTTTACAGAACATCTTCCGGAAAATGTCGGCGATATAAATTATATGATCAATATGGATATGCTGGGCAGATTGAATGATAGCACACATGCCTTAACGATCGGTGGTTTTGGAACTTCTCCGACATGGAATACAGCCATTAAAACAGCTGATGTATATTTTAAAATTAAAATTGACAGCAGCGGATCAGGCCCGAGTGATCATACTTCCTTCTACAGAAAAAATATTCCTGTTTTGTTTTTTTTTACCGGAACACATTCCGATTATCATAAACCTTCCGATGATGCGGCTAACATTAATTATCCGGGAGAAATAAAAGTGATCGATTACATTTTTAATGTGATCAAAAAAACAAATCAGTCTGGAAAAATTGAATTTTCAAAAACACGTGAGTTAGTCAGCGGCGGAAGTAGTTTTAAAGTTACATTGGGTATTATGCCCGATTATACTTTTACCGGGAACGGTGTTAAAGTAGATGGTGTTTCACCGGGAAGGCCGGCGGAAAAAGCAGGTATTTTACAAGGAGATGTGATTTATAAATTAGGTGATTTTGATGTGCATGATGTACAAACCTATATGCAGGCACTTAATAAATTCGACAAAAAACAAACAACAAATGTATTTATCAATCGTAGTGAAAAACAATTGATATTTACAGTTACATTCTGATCAGCGCTATGAAACTTAAAATTGATAATGAAACCCTTACTGATGAATTTTTTAATTGTACAAGATTACTCGGCATTGTTGCTCCTTTGAAAGACTATGTATTTACCTGGCATATTAACCAGAATTTAGGCTATCATTTTCGAATAAATAATTCCCTGGAAATACAATTAAGGAAAAAGGAACGGAACTATTTTTTTTCCATTTATGAATATCCGGTAACGTCTTGCTGTATGGTGCATTATTTGTACAATAACGAATGTGATGGCGAATATTTATTACCGGAATTCAAGCACCTGGATTTTTTATGGCTGATAAAACATGATGCCATTTCAGACGAAGATTTGCAAACATTAGTACAGGTTTTAAAAAATATTCCTGCCGTGCAACTGGTAACTGAAATGACCAATGAAAAAATAAAAAATAAGCAACACCTTATCTTTTAAAAATTAATGTATGTGGCAGGAAACCAATAATACACTTTATAAGAAATTTAAATTTACAGATTTCAGAAAGGCATTCCAGTTCATGGAAGACGTTGCTGAACTAGCGGAAGCCATGGATCATCATCCCAAATGGACCAACGTGTATAATGTTGTTGAGATCTGGTTAAGCACGCATGATGCAGGAAATGTAATTACCGAAAAAGATAGGCTCTTAGCCTCGCAAATTGATATGATTACTCCGGCAAAACCATAACTAACTTCTCTTCCCGTACCATCATTTTTCCAATAGGCTGAATGAAGTCTGCAAGATTATTTTCTATCAGAATCTTTTGAACTTCATTGATAGCTGAGGGATGTACACTGCATAATATTCCACCGTTAGTTTGCGGATCCGGCAGCAGATTAAAAGCCTCCATCACGTTTACACCTTTGGCAAAAGTTACGTGCTGGCTATAACTGTTCCAGTTTCTATAGGTTGCATCCGGAACTATGCGTTGCTGCAAAAATTCCCTTGCACCATCCATACAAAGAATTTTATTATAAAACAATTGAACAGAAACATTACTGCCTTCTGCCATTTCAATTACATGTCCCAACAGTCCAAAACCCGTTACATCTGTTAAAGCATTTACTCCAGATACTTTTCCCAGCTTTTCGCCAATCGTATTTAACCTGCACATTTGTTGAATCATCACATCGGCAAGTTCCTGCGTAATAACGCCACGTTTTTGTGCGGTTGATAATATTCCGGTGCCAATAGGTTTTGTCAGGAATAAAAAATCACCTTCCTGAGCAGTATTATTTTTTTTAAGATTTGATATGTCTACCATGCCTGTTACAGCTAAACCAAATATTGGTTCGGTGGCATCAATGCTATGTCCACCTGCCAATGGAATTCCTGCCTCAGCGCAGATTTTTCTTGCACCTTCCAGAACCTGTTGTGCTAAAGTAGCCGGCAGCGTTTCCACTGGCCAGCCTAAAATGGCTACTGCCATCAACGGTTTTCCGCCCATTGCATATACATCACTTATGGCATTGGCAGAAGCAATTTTTCCAAATGAAAAAGCATCATCTACTATCGGCATAAAAAAATCAGTTGACGATATGATCGCTTTTCCATTACCCATATCATAGACTGCCGCATCATCATTTGAGGCATTGCCTACCAATAATTTTTTATCAGATGGATAGTTAATTGAACTAAGTAAGATCTCTTCTAAAACTTTCGGAGCAATCTTGCATCCGCAACCTGCTCCACGTGAATATTGTGTTAGTTTAAATGCTGTCATTTTAATTTTCTTTTCAAAACTATTGCGGCATTTTTTTGAAGGTCGCCACTAAACCTGATCTCATACATATCTTTCCCATCTTTTACAACCATTAATCCTGTATTAGGAGGAATGCTGCCCAGATTTTCTGCATACATGACCAACTGAATTTCCTGAACTGATCTGTCAATTATAATATTTTTTTTAACAGCGGCAACTCCTAAACGTTTATTCGGAAGAAACATCTCGCCATTCATCAGAACGCTTACGGTATCACCATCTACTTCGCCATTATCAAACAACGAAATTTGGATACTGTCTGAACTGAAATACACTGTTTCCTGCACTACGGTTTTTCTTGCCCCCACATCTGCAGCAGGTTTTTTTTCTGTTGGTTGAATCGGTTCCAAAACAACATTTTTTGTATTTGTAACTATTTGAGCAGAGCGTGAAATATCAGATAACTTAGGATGTACGTCCTGTTGTTTTCTAACAAGCGATATCACAGTTTCCGGTTCGGGATTGTCCTGTATAAAAGAAAGTTTTTTTTCTTTTTTTAATTCTTTAAGATGAGGAATTAATGCACTTTGCCAGAAATCGTATTTCCTTTTCAATATTATTCTCTCGGTAAGCGGAGCGTAGTGTGTTGTTCTGTTGGTGGTAAAAGGACCTTTCATGATCATAAGGCTATCTTTAATTTCCAAGGTTAGGACATTGAACTGACGAATATTTTTAGCAGGAGAAACAGGATAATTATTCGCGATCAGTCCATTATCTTCAATTAAAATTTGTCCGTTCTTTTTTTTGACGGTTATTTTTTTTACGCCGTAATATTGTTTATCGCCCAGGATAAACCATGTGTGGGAATAGCCGGAAAGTTTTCCTTTTTCTTGGCTTATGGCCACTTCATATTGATAATACAATTGTGTGCTGTCGTTATACATAGTGCCTTTCCATAAACCTGTGATATCAGGTTCCTGTGCCTGCGCATATTGAGAAAATATACTACAGATGAAAGCAAATATTAAATGGCGCATAAGGTATCTGTAAAAGTTTTTTGATCTGAAACAAAAGGTATTCTGTTCAACAAAGTAGCTAAACTTTCCCTGTTTTGTAATGCTTTATCATACGTTTTATCATAATAAAGAAGCAGAATCCGGAAACATTCTTTCAAATCACTTTCTGATAAATGCGCAATAGCCGTTTTCGTTTCTAAGGGCCCGAGTCTTTTTTGAATTCTTAAAATGGCGCTTATTAATTTATCTTTTGCGAGTGAACCATATTCCTGCAAAATATTTTCCAGTCGTTGTTCAAATGGCACTTCTACAAAATACAGGGGTTTCTTTCTTATTGTATTCCAAAGTGAATGCGGAATATTCAAAATGCCTATACGCTGACTTTCATCTTCCATCCATATAGTATCATTTTGTTTCTGATATAAATTCATTGCCAGTAAGTTCTCAAACATTTCCTGCGAAGGCTGATCCGGCATTCCAATTCCACCAAAAGCAGATCCTTTATGTTTTGCTATATCTTCCAGATCAATAATTACTTTCTTTTTATTCTCTAGGTCACGAAGCATTATAGTTTTACCCGATCCGGTATAACCACCAATGATTTTAAACTTATAATCCTTTTCAAATTGTTCCAGAACCCAGTTTCGATAGGCTTTATAACCACCCGCAATAATAAAAACTTTAAATCCATACAGGTCAAGTAACCAGGCCACGGCTGCACTTCTCATTCCACCCCGCCAGCAATGTACAAAAACAGTTTTAGTATCCTTTGCTGTATGGCCGGTTTCCTTTTCGGCCAGTTCCACCATCGTTTTCATTTTCGGGCCAAAAAAATCAAGTCCGGTTTTGATGGCGTTTTCCCGGCTTTTTTGCTTGTACGTTGTTCCTACAATTTTACGTTGTTCATCATCAAATAACGGTAACGATATGGCGAAAGGAATGTGTGCATGATTAAATTCATCAGGACTTCGCACATCAAACAATATTTCATTGGTTCTTTGCGCTATAAAATCTGATATAGAAATTTTTTGTATTGCCATTATTAGATACACTTTCTAACCATTGAATGCCGGATTCGTTCAAACAAAAAAACCGCCTTTCAGCGGTTTGTTATTTTTTATCCGTTCATACTGGTGAGGAATTCTGCATTGTTTTTTGTGCCTTTCATATTTTTCAGCAACGTATTTAAAGCCTCTTCAGGATTCATATCCGCCATATGTTTGCGTAATACCCACATACGTTGGAAACTGTCTTTATCCAGCAACAAATCATCACGACGTGTTGACGAAGACACTATATCAATAGCCGGGTAGATCCTTCTGTTTGATAATTTACGTTCCAACTGTAACTCCATGTTACCGGTTCCTTTAAATTCTTCAAAGATCACTTCATCCATTTTGCTTCCCGTATCCACTAATGCGGTGGCAATAATGGTTAATGATCCTCCATTTTCAATTTTACGTGCCGCACCAAAAAATTGTTTCGGTTTCTGCATAGCGTTTGCTTCCACACCACCCGATAAAACTTTACCTGATGAAGGTGCAACCGTATTATGCGCTCTGGCCAAACGAGTGATGGAATCCAATAAAATCACCACATCATGTCCGCACTCAACCAGGCGTTTCGCTTTCTGTAAAGCGATGGTACTTACTTTAACGTGTTTTTCTGCCGGTTCATCAAATGTGGAGGCGATCACTTCCGCTCTTACACTTCTTTCCATATCTGTAACTTCTTCCGGCCTTTCATCTACCAACACGATCATCAGGTAACATTCCGGATGATTTTCAGCGATCGCATTGGCCAGCTCTTTCAACAACATTGTTTTACCCGTTTTAGGTTGAGCAACGATTAATCCACGTTGTCCTTTACCTATTGGCGTAAAAAGATCCATGATACGCGTACTGTAATTGTCTGGTGTGGTTTGAAGATTCAGTTTCTCAAATGGAAACAACGGAGTTAAATAATCAAATGGAACTCTGTCGCGAACTTCTTCAGGTCCTTTACCATTAATTGTTTCCACTTTTAATAATGCAAAATATTTTTCGCCTTCTTTCGGAGG
>JBKJSZ010000215.1:0-8518 GCA_046593675.1 Ferruginibacter sp. | reverse complement strand
ACTAAAGCGTTGCATGACTACAAATATATAAAAAATAGTTCCGTTATAAATCCAGTTTCATCAAAAGTACCTTAGCCATTTGTGAGAAAGCTTCATGCGTATATCCTGCGATATGAGGAGTTATGATCACTTTTGGATGCTTTATCAATTTGTCAATTTCTGCTTTTTCAGCCAAATTCATTTTCTCAGGAACTTCATTTTCGAGTACATCAAGGCATGCACCGCTGATGATACCCGATTCCAGGGCATCTAATAAGTGATTTATTTTTAGAATTCCACCCCGGGATGTATTGACTATTACAGGTTTTGATTCCATCATAGAAAATAAAGACTTTTCACACAACTGAGCCGTTTCGGGTGTTAGTGGCAGATGAAAACTGATTACATCAGAATATTTACAAACCTGTTCCAGGCTCGCTTCTTTGATATTCCCTTTACTAAAGTCAAATTTATATTTATCATATGCCAGTATAGTTACGTCAAACCCTGTCAGAATTTTTGCGAATGCCGAACCTGTATTACCAAAACCTACAATTCCAACAGTCTTTTGAGATAATTCAGTTCCGCGGTTAGGTTCACGAAGCCATTTTCCTTCACCGATTTCTTTTTCGCTTTTATTAATATTCCGCAGCACATTCAGCAACATGGCCAGTGCATGCTCTGCAACGGCATTTCTATTTCCTTCAGGGCTACTAACACATCTTATATTTTTTGAAGCCGCAAAATCCACATCAATTAATTCCATTCCACTTCCCAATCTTCCAATCCATTTAAGGCGCTCCGCTTTTAGTAAAATATTTTTATCAATTTTTAATTTGGTGGTAACTATCAATCCTTCGGCAATCTGTATACGTTGCTCAAGTTCTGAGTAAGTTATAGCAGGACAATATTCAAAAAGATATCCTTTATGAGAAAGTGTTTGTAAAAAATCAGGATGTACAGGTGAGGTGATTAAGATCATGGCTTGCAGGCGATCATACTGATCTCCACATTTACATTTTTGGGTAATCCTTTTACAGCAACCGTTTCACGAGCGGGATAAATTCCTGAAAAATAACCTGCATAAATTTCATTCACTGGGGTAAACAAATTCATATCAGTAAGAAAAATGGTTGTTTTTACAACATGGTCAAATGTCATTCCACATTCGGTAAGAATAGCCTGCAGGTTTTGCATCACTTTATTGGTTTCCGAGTTAATATCTGCATTGTCTAATTCCCCGGATGTTGCATCCAAAGCTATTTGACCTGAAATAAATAACATATTACCAGATAAAATTGCCTGGTTATAAGGACCGATGGGTGCAGGTGCACCCGTAGTTTTTATGACTGTATTTGACATATATTTTTAAAACACAAATATATCTTTAATCAACCACCTATTTTTGTAAAAAAAACAATATGATCGCTGTTTGTGCGCCGGATGAATTATTGAAAGAATTGATGCAGCATAAGGATCAGTTAGAAATAATTTCCAAAGAAGAGATCGCAGAAAATAAACAAACTGTATTATTATATTTATATGATGATGCCCATTCAGTATTATTCAACCCTTTAAATTTGATACTTATTAATTCAGTATCCACAACATTATCCGCCTTGCAAATGCCTCCTAATATTTTAAGGATAAACGGTTGGAAAACTTTCATCAGGCGTGATACCTGGGAAATTGCAGGAAATGTTCCCGATTATCTTGAAAAAATACTATTTACAATAGGGAAAAAGATCATATTAGTAAATGATGAGCCGGGTTTTGTTGCGGCAAGAATTGTTGCCATGATTATTAATGAAGCCTGGTTTGCAAAAGAAGATAATGTAAGTACTGAAAAAGAGATAGACCTTGCCATGAAACTTGGAACAGGATATCCTTACGGTCCTTTTGAGTGGGGGAATATAATTGGAATACAAAATATTCTGAATCTTCTAAACATTCTTTCTCAAACAGATGGCAGATATACACCTTGTGAATTATTAAAAAATGCATCAAAATCATGAAAAAGTTGTTGCATATAGATACAGCCGGTGAAACGGGAATGGTTTGTATTTCTGAAAATGGAAAATTGAAACAAATTATAAAAAGTGAAAATCAAAAAGAACATGCTTCGTTTATTCATGAAGCCATTCAGCAATTATTAAAAATAAATGCATGTGATATACAGGAAATAAATGCAATAGTTGTTACGGAAGGCCCTGGATCATATACAGGCTTAAGAGTGGGATTATCATCGGCAAAAGGTTTATGCTTTGCTTTACAAATTCCATTGATTACTTTAAACGCTTTGGAGTTATCAGCACATGCTTCCATTTGTAAACACGCTGGTGACTTTATATACTGTGCAATGATTGATGCACGAAGAGATGAAGTTTTTACGGCTACCTATGATTCATCTCTGGCTATCATCCATCCACCAAAAGCATTAAAATTATCATCTGAATTTCTGGAAAATGAAATCCATAAAAAGAATATCATCTTTACCGGATCAGGTACAAAAAAACTTTTTAATTATATATCTCCAGATAAAATCAATATTGATTTGAATGATTCTATAGAAAATTCTCATTGTATTTTAGGATTTAACAAATCAGAAAAAAAAGATATTGCAGATATTATGTATTCAGAACCTTTGTATATCAAGGAGTTTTACGATATCAGATCTTGATAAAAATATTTTCATATTCGAATTAACAATAACATCAGATTTATTTTAATCTGTCTTCTTATCTTTACAGCCTCAATTACACCTCTAAAAAATTAAAATTTCCTATGATGTTTGACACACAATCGAAAGAGCACAGCTCTTCTTCTGAATCACCTGATCGAAAGGACACAATTAACATTAATTATCACAACCTTAAAAAAGCTTCACTCGTTTTGCGAGCTTTGAATCATAAATTAAGGCAACAGATTCTGGCATTAATTGAAACCGAAAAAAAAATCACGGTTACTGAAATTTATGTAAAAATGAGACTAGAGCAATCCGTTGCTTCTCAGCATCTTGCTATTTTAAGACGTGCAGGAATTGTAACAACTCAGCGTGAAGGAAAATTCATTTATTACAACATCAATTATAAAAGAATTGATGAGTTGAACCAATTTGTGCAAGAATTGGTTGCATAAATAAATAATTTTACAGTAACAGAATAAAGGCGGGTGAATTCATCCGCTTTTTTCATTTTATCTTTGCCCAATAAATCTGAAATATGTTCATTCAACAATTATATACAAACTGTTTAAGCGAAGCAGCGTATTATCTGGAAAGTGAAGGAGAAGCTGCTATTATTGATCCTCTTAGAGATATAGAATCTTACATAGCCTTAGCAAAAGAAAGAAAATCTACTATAAAATATATTTTTGAAACGCATTTTCATGCAGATTTTGTGAGTGGTCATCTGGATCTTTCAAAAGAAACCGGAGCTACCATTATTTATGGCCCTAATGCAAAAACTGAATTTGAGAAACATTCCGCTACAGATGGGGAAATTTTTAAATTAGGAAATATTTCCATTCAGGCAATTCATACACCCGGGCATACTTTAGAAAGTACCTGCTATTTATTAAAAAATGAACAAGGAAAAGAGCATGCCATTTTTACGGGTGATACTTTATTTGTAGGAGATGTAGGACGGCCCGACTTAAGCAGTGGAGATATGACGAGCGAAGAACTTGCCGGCATTATGTATGAAACTTTGCAATTAAAAATTTTACCACTTGCCGATGATATTTTAGTATATCCTGCACATGGACCCGGAAGCAGTTGTGGAAAAAATTTAGGTCCTAATACATACAGTACCATTGGTGAGGAGAAAAAAAACAATTATGCTTTGCAGCCGCAAACTAAGGAACAATTTATTAAGGCTATCACAACAGGATTGGCTATTGCTCCAAAATATTTTCCGGTTAATGCAATGATCAATCAAACCGGCTATGATCCGCTTGCTTCAGTGAAACTAAAAGGATTACAACCGCTTAGTATTGACGAATTCAAAAAGAAAATGGAAGATTCCATTGTGCTCGATACACGGCATGCTACCATTTTTACAAATGGTTTCATACCTGATTCGATATTTATAGGTTTAGAAGGAAGATTTGCAGAATGGGCGGGAAACATTCTTCCTTTTGATCAAAAATTAATTCTGATCACAGATCCCGGAAAAGAAGAAGAAACGGTTATTCGTTTAGCGAGAGTGGGTTTTGATAAAATGGAAGGTTATCTTAACGGAGGTTTTGAAGCATGGGTAAAAGCAAATGAAAAAACGGATATGATCATTGATGTGGAAGGAGATGAATTACTCATGGATATTCCGTTTGATCCAAAATTAAACATAGTGGATGTGCGCAATGAAACAGAATATGCAAACGGCCATCTTGAAAATGCACAAAATATTCCATTGTCAAACATGACTGATTTTGCACAATTAGCATCATTGGATGAAGAGCATAATTTATATATTCATTGTGCAGGAGGATACCGCAGTGTAATCGCCGCTTCATTAATGAAAAGACAAGGCCTGCATAATCTTAGAAATATATTAGGTGGTTGGAATTCTATAAAGTTATTGGAGAAAGTAAAGATTATAAAGGATGCTAATGTGCTGAATTGATCTTTTTATATCCCGAAAATTACCCATATAAGTTGAGGATATTCCCTTTGTAGTGGTTTGAACGTTATAGAGATTTGTATCAAACAAATACAAATGAAATCTACATTAACCAGACGCGAAACAGAAGTAATCCAGGAATTATCACAGGGCTTGTATTACAAAGAAATTGCCGGTAAAATTTTTATTTCTACGGAAACCGTAAAAAAACATGTAAGAAGTATTTATCGGAAACTCGGAGTGAGAAATCGGGTGGAAGCCACGCTGATGTATCAAAATCAAACTAACACGGAAGTTTTAAACCAGGTGAACGAACCTTAATGGTCCGCTGGTGCAGGTCGGGAATCGATCCATCTCTTGGCATAAATGCTTTTATATGGAATTTTCCACCTGCGATGGCTCCATAAATAATTATCCGGTTGTTTGCAAATAGATTCTTCCAGGAAATCCCGATACAATAATGTGAGTTCACCATCTTGCATTACGGAGGCATCTTCAGTAATTACCGTTGTTTCAAAACGGTAATATCCACGTGAGGTTTTGACGAAATTGGCAAACACGACAGCCGTTTTATTTCTGATGGCACCTTTTTCTGGTCCACCTAAAAACGGGGCGGGGCGATTAAAAAAATATAACCATTGTGCGTTCTTGGGAATGCCCGGATTCTGATCTGCAATTAAGGCCAGCATATACTGGCTGTTGTAAAAATTTCTAATGGATTTTTTAAAATCACCGGCTGCGAGCATCACTGCATTAAATTTACGCCTGATTTTCAGGAACAATTTATTCATCGATGAATTTTTAATCTGCATATATACACCTACCCAAGGGATTTTTACATTTTTTGAAAATGCCAAATGAGCCATTTCCCAATTCATTTGATGACCGCTATGCACCTGTATGCTTAAACCTTTTTCCGCCAATGCATTTAAATTGGAAACATCTATGGAAATATGCCTGTCAAAAATTTTTTCAGAAATACTGAGCAGCTTAATGGTTTCTATAAAAGTATCCGTCAGATTCTTATAGAATTTTTTCATGATCGCTTTTTTCTCTTCTACGGATTTTTCAGGAAAAGCAATATCGAGATTATTATAAACTATATTTTTTCTATATCCAACAACGTGATATAAAATAAAAAATGCGAAATCACTCAATATATATAATAACCGGAAAGGCAGTAAGGAAACCAGATACAATATTGCAAAGAGTAAATAATACATTCAGGCGAAAATATAATTTCTTAAACTTATTTTACAAAATTGTATTCTGTAAAATTTCTGATCTACCCGTATAATCGGTATTATAATGAAGGCCACGACTTTCTTTGCGAAGTTCTGCACTTTTCACAATGAGATAAGCAACCGTGATCATATTTCTTAATTCACACAATTGAGGAGATACTTCTGTTTTCTGATACAAGGCTTCGGTTTCATCATGCAGTAGATCAAGTCTGCTGTTTGCTCTTCTAAGCCTTTCGTTATTACGGACAATTCCTACATAATCCGTCATCAGTAATTTTAATTCTTTCAAACTTTGTGTTACCAGAATCATTTCTGAAGGCGCAGACGTTCCCGCAGCATTCCATTCAGGAATATTATTTTTAAAAGATAATTGTCCGATTTCTGAAACAGATTTTTCAAAACTCCGATGTGCAAATACCATGGCCTCCAATAATGAATTACTGGCTAACCTGTTTGCTCCATGTAATCCGGTGCTTGCACATTCGCCTGCTGCAAATAAATTTCTGATAGATGTAGAACCCCATTCATCTGTTTTCACTCCGCCACAACTATAATGTGCTGCTGGTGCAACGGGAATCATTTTTTTAGAAACATCAATTCCAATGCTGATACATTTTTCATAAATATTTGGAAAATGTTCTATAAATTTTTGAAGATCCATATTCCTGCAATCAAGATATACATTTTCAGTTCCCTGAATCTTCATTTCATTATCAATAGCACGAGCAACAATATCACGGGGTGCAAGATCTTTTCTTGAATCATATTTTTCCATGAAAGCATCTCCGGCTTCATTACGCAAAATACCGCCATCACCTCTCACTGCTTCTGTTATCAAAAAGGAATATCCTCTAACTCCGGGTTCATACAAAGCTGTTGGATGAAATTGTATGAATTCCATATTTTCTATTCTTCCTTTTGCCCGGTAAACCATCGCAATTCCGTCGCCTGTAGCAATGGAAGGATTTGTGGTGGTACGATACACCTGCCCGATTCCTCCCGTAGCGAGTAAGGTAATCTTCGAAACAATTTTTTTTATTTCTTTTGTTTTCAGATCCAGAATATACACACCATAACATTCGATGTGAGGAGTTGATTTTGTAACAAGGTATCCAAGATGATGCTGCGTAATAAGATCAATTACAAAACAATGATTGATCAAATTTATATTCGGGCATGTACCGATTTTTGAAAGCAAGGCTCTTTCCATTTCTTTGCCTGTAACATCTTTGTGATGTAAAATTCTGCTTTCACTATGTCCGCCTTCTTTACCTAATTTAAAATCTCCATGTGGATCTTTATCGAACCGGGCGCCCCAATTAATAATTTCATCAATGCGTTCAACACCTTCCTTAACCACAATTTCAACAATCTCATTATTACATAAACCGTCGCCGGCAATTAAAGTATCTTGAATATGTTTGTCAAAACTATCGCGGTCTAAATTCATTACTCCGGCAATTCCACCCTGTGCATATTTGGTATTGGTTTCATCAACCTGTGTTTTGGTGATGATGGTGATTTGTTTATCAGGACAAGCCTGCGCAACTTTTAGAGCATAAGTAAGCCCGGCGATACCAGATCCGATCACTAAAAAATCAGTTTGCATGTTGGTAAATTTCGGGATTCAATTCCGGCTCAATCCATACATCATTCGCTTTCAATAAACTTATCAACTCCTGAACAGCGATCTCACTATTAATATTTTTCTTTACCACTTCTTTTCCTTTGTATAAGGTAATTTTTCCCGGTCCACTTCCTACATATCCATAATCTGCATCTGCCATTTCTCCGGGGCCATTTACAATACAACCCATGATGGCAATCTTTAATCCTTTTAAGTGGCTGGTGACATTTCTAATTTTTGCAGTAGTTTCCTGCAGGTCGAATAATGTTCTTCCGCAACTCGGGCAACTGATGTATTCTGTTTTTGAAATACGGCAACGCACTGCCTGTAAAATAGAAAAGGCAGTGTTATTTAAAAATTGCAGATTGTCATTTGTTTGCAGATAGGTTCTGCCACTTACTTTTTGATTGATCATTTTTGAAGGTTCATTTTTCAACCAGATGCCATCTCCCATTCCGTCTAAAAATAAACCTCCTGCCTGGCGGGAAAAATGAATCAGTTGTTCATCAATAGATGCATGTACACTTCTTACGGAAAGAATTACAGGCACATTTATTTTTTTGCCTATAAGATGATTGATGCACCATCGGATAGATTGTAATCCATTCCATTTTTTTGAATACAAACAAAATACAACCGTTTTGTCTGTCATAATTTTTTCAAGAAAGGCATCCGTAATATTTTCTTCCTCCACTTCAACAAAATTGAGATGGGAAGATTTTTTTGTTCCGGATATATATTCCTTCATGCTGAATAATGGAAATACCTTTCCGTCATCTTCCTTCCATGAAGAAGCATCGCTAATAACACGTAATGTTCCCGGCAATGCAAAACCAATCGTTTGTTTTCCGATATACAAATAATCCGCCGCCGCATCAACGATGGTCCATTTATCGGATAAAGCATCATATATATATCCAATACTTTTTAAACTTTCTGTTGCAATATTTTCATCTGGCATGGAAGCTATTACAACAGGAACATGTTTATGGCCAATATTAATTACATCATTGGTTAAACGCCTTGAATATTCGAAAGGATCATAATTC
>JBKJSZ010000354.1:0-2595 GCA_046593675.1 Ferruginibacter sp. | reverse complement strand
TTTTTCGCGATTCGCAAACTTTTTTATATCATCATACGTAGGTTTTTCATCAGGCTTTTCCTCATCTTTTTTCATTTTTAATCCCCAGTCTGCGCCAGACAATTGTGCAACTGCGCCTTGCATGGCAATCAACTTACCACCTTGCCGAATCCAATCTTTTACAGAGGCTGCAGCTTCTTTATCATCAATAAATTTATAATTACCATCAGGCAGAATCAAGACATCATATTTTTTCAGGCTTACATTTTCCAGATCCTGTTGGTTGATCATGGTAACCGGATATTCCAATTGCTGATCAAAGAAATGCCACACCTCTCCTGCAGCGGTTTCGGAAACACCTTTGCCAGTTAATACGGCGACAGTTGGTTTTTTCAACAGGTGCAATTTATCGGATCCAAAATCAAATCCTGATTCCATAAATCCTGAAGATACCATTACGAGAGAACTGTTATTTGCTTTCACCAAACCTGGCAAAGCATTCCATTTACTTTCATTGCCGGAACGCAAAACAACCAATGTTCCACTTTTAAAATTTTGTTTATTGTAACTGAATGGTTTTTCAGCAATGCGTACTTTTAAACCATTGGCCAATAATGACGCTAGCGTTTTTCCGTCATTCACAAATTCGTAAGGGATCAGATATCCGTAAGCAGCAGAATTAAACAGAATCACTCCTTCTTTTAAGGCAGATCCGGAACCGGATACTTTTTCTTTTAATGCATAAGTTTCTATTCCATAAGCATACGGTAAAGACCATGCGGTAATATCATACGTAGCGGAGTCAACCAGTTTAGATTGCGGTTCAAATAAAACCCGCAGTAAATTGGCTTTTGTTTGCGCTGCTGGTATTATTACGTCAACAGGAGACGTTGTATAATTTGCCTCTTTGCCGGTAAAATAACTATATCCTTTAACCGGAATCGCTTTTCCCGCAAACGAAAATTGAATCTGGTTACGCTCCAGCAATTCTAATAATGCACGCAATTTCCCTTTTTCATTTCCCCTTAATACATAAGTTTTAAATACACCACTTCCATTGCTGATGGATTCGGAAAAATATTTTTTAAACTCATTCACAAGGTTGCCGGCATTGGCGGCAGCTGTTTCAATGGTACTTAAACTCGTTGTATAATGATGTGCAATACGATCCGATAATTTCAACGTATCATCTCCATCCAATGCGATCGCTAAACCTGCAAGACTATGTCCGGCCTGTTCATACGTCATTCCGATAGCACCATTATAGATCGGATAAGTATCTCCATACGCTGGATAAAACAAATCGAAATATTCTTTGGTGAAATAAAGCCAGCCATTCGCATCAAAATATTTTGCATGGTTGCGACCGAAATCATTTTGAATACTTCGTTGAAAAGGTGTGATCACTTCATGAAAAGGTTCTGCTGCAGGCGCAAAATAATACGGGCTACCGGGATATTGTTCATGGAAATCTACATGAACCTGCGGCATCCACTGATTATATAATTTTATTCTTTGCTGCGTTTCCACCTGGCTTTGCCATGCCCAGTCGCGATTGAGATCAAAATTATAATGATTGGTTCTTCCTCCAGGCCATGGTTCACTGTGTTCACGGCCATCCACATTGGCATTTACATTTTTCCCCACACTCATATTATACCAATTCACATATCGATCACGACCATCCGGATTTAAACAAGGATCAATTATGATGACTGTTTTTTGCAGCCATTGTTGTATACGCGGATCGGATGATTGCAACAATTCATATAAAACTTTCATGGAAACTTCTGAAGAACTTGCTTCATTTCCATGAACATTATAACTCAACCAAACTATTACCGGCACGTTTGTATTAACAGGTTGATCATTTAATAAACCGGTAAGACGTAGATTATCTTTTCTGATTTCTTCCAGTCTGCCCATGTTGGCTTCATTAGTAATGATAGCCACCAGTAAAGGACGGCCTTCATAAGTGGTGCCGTATTGCTGCAATTGCATTTTCTGCGGGCTTGCTTTCGCGGCCATTCTGAAATATGCTTCTATTTTATAATGTGGAGTAAAATGTGTTCCCAGTTCATATCCTAAAAAAGAGGCAGGTGATGTAAGTGTTTGGGCGGATAATACCAGTTTTGTAAAAATAAATAAGGCAGTTAAGATACTTTTCAATGTTGATGTGTTTTATTTGCATGAAATTATTGAAACAAAACCAAACGTAGTTTCCCAAAAGCATATATATTAACTACATTATGTCTGAAAATAAAATTGTTGCCTTTATTATTTGTTGTTTCCTGTTTGTATCGGCAGAAGCACAACGGTTTGGCTTTAAGGGTGGCATAAATTATTCTACAGCGAGAGTATATGATAGTGCGACTAAGATTTCCGCAGGTTACAAACCCGGAGCAACCTTTGGTAGCATGGCAGATTTTGAATTTGATGGACATTTACATTTCACGCCTTCTATCATGTACAGCATGAAAGGCTATTCGTTTAAACCCATAAAAGGAACAAGGCAGGAAGTTTCGGCAACGCTACATTATATCGAACTGGGTGCCATACTTAGTTTTAACATACCGGCTTTACAAAAAGGTTTTGCCTTGAATGCCGGACCCACAG
>JBKJSZ010000303.1:0-2905 GCA_046593675.1 Ferruginibacter sp. | reverse complement strand
AAAGAAATTTCTTGCATCAGAAGGTAATAATCCCGGCCCCGGATAACCACCGGAACGGCGACTGAAATATTTTTTATCACCTACATTATTTACGCCTGCTCTTATATTGAAAAATTTGGTTGCACGATATGTGGCGGCAATATCGCAAAGGGTGTATGACGGAATCAATCCAACCTGCCCGTTCGATGTAGGAACTATGGTATTGTTTGCATCAGAAAAAGTTTTACCTACATAACTCCATTGCATATTCAAAGAAAATGATTTGTATAAATAAGTAAACCCTGTTCTTAAAATATTTTGCGGAGCATTTTCTACCACGTTATTTTTTAAGTTTGATTCTACTAAAGCACTTCCTTCTTTCTTAACGATGCGGAACTTTTTATAGCGTGCATTTGTGTAAGAATAGGAAATAAATAAATTTACACTGCCAACTTTACTTTTTGAATACCATGCCTTTATAGGATTGAACTCAGTTAAAACTTCAATTCCTTTACTGATGCTATTAGCCACATTGGTTCGGTAAGCATAAGCCGAAAGGTCGGGGCGAAGTTGGGTAATAGTTCCAATTCTATTGTTGTATTTCATATAAAAACCGCTTACATCAAAGTAAACATATTCTTTAATTTTCCCGCGATAACCCAGATCAACATTATACCCTTTTGCATCTTTTAAATCCGGATCTATCACATCCGTTGTAGGTGCTGCTGATAAATCGGTAAACAACATAGGGCGGTAAGCTTGTGTATAATTACCATACATCTCCGTTTCTTTTGAAATATGATATTCGGATCCCACACCAAATAAAACAAAGTTGCGCTCGCGTGTTTCAGGCGTCATCAATACCTCAGATCCGTTGGACGCAAAATATAATCTTCCGGAAGCGGATGTAGATAAATGTTCGAATCTAACTCCAGGAATCATTATTATTTTTTTGCTGATCCTGAAAATATTTTCTGCGAAAGCTGCCGTGTTAGTTGTTCTTAAATTAATGTCTTGCGGAAATGCAGAGTTTGTGTTTTCATCATAACCTGTTCCATTTGATCCAATGCCATTTTTATAGCGATCTGTTTTTCCGGAAAAATATCGCATACCGGCAGACAATGTACTTTTTAATTTACCGAGTTTGTAATCAGACAGAAACCTGGCTTCTGTTCCAAAATTTCTGTATTGATCTATGTCGAGCACTCTTGCATTATAACCTAATGTTGCAGGGTTGATAGAATCTTTACTATTGATGGCTTTGGTATATCCAACGCTTCCTCTATCACCATGAACAGTGAATAATTTTACAATAAGTCTTTTGCTTTTATTAAATTGATAATCAGCAGTTAATGCAACTGTATTCCAATTTATTTTGAACCAATTTCTGCTACGGAAACTTTGTTGTGCATTTTCCGCAAATTGGGCATCTGTTAAACCGCCCGGCTGTTGGCTCAACATATTCCAGTTCATATATTCTACACCTAATTTAAATTTATCGGTGATTTTATAATGCGCCGTAGCAAAGCCGGTGTTTACTTTATACTTGCTGTTTTCTCTCCATCCATCTGCATTTCTATGATCGTAAAATGCAAAATAATTGGCTTTTTTATTTGCACCTCCAATGGAATTATATGTATTGATCAAACCAAAACTTCCGACGGTATTTTGCGATTCAATCTGAAATGGTTTATTAATTTCGCTTCCATCTCCTAAAACAAAATTTACCAGGCCACCAAACTGTGGTCCGTATTGCAAAGCTCCGGCGCCTCTTACAAACTGCACTCTTTGTACGGCCTGTAATTGCGGTGTATAATAAGCTTCAGGATATCCGAAAGGATCTGCAGAAATATCATATCCGTTCTGGCGAACATTAAATTCCCAGCTTCTGTTAGGACTCAAGCCTCTGCTCGCGATGCCAATCTGTATGCCGCTTCCATCACTTTCCCAAATATGTATTCCAGGTACTTTTGCAACAATTTGTCTCATGGTATTTGTAACAACATTTGCATTCAAATTCTCTATCACGATCAATGAATTTTTTTTGCCGGCAAAAATTTCTGTGCCAACCACTTCCGGCATCTGGTGAATATCTTTATTAGAATTTTTTCCTACTACGGTGATGTCTTTTAAATACAACGATTTTTTTATCGTAGTATCTTCTGGAGTTGTTTGTGCTGCCGCAATATCAACAAACATCAAAGCGGCAATAGCTATCCATATCTTTTTTTTCATAATTTCCTTTTGAGGCGCAAATGTGCGGGCATAATTTTTTACTGCGATAGGGTATCGGGAAAAAAGCTTACGAAAAAAGGAAAATGGAAGATCAGCTCTTGCGAATTAATTTATACAGGCGGATGGCGGCGAGTAAAAGAAGTATAAAGCAAACCAATCCTATCAACCCCCACAAAAAACTCATGGATTGTTTTACTGAAGCAAGCATCACGATCGCAATCAGGAAAACAGTTGCGAGCTCATTCCATATACGTAATTGATTGGATGTATAACGAAATATTCTTTTTTGTTGTTGCTGAAAAATAGCATGCAAGGTGAAATGATAAGCATATAAACCGACTACAAATGCTAATTTAATCCAGAGCCATTGCTGAATACTTCCATATAATACGCCCATCCAGGTTCCAAAAATAAGGGTCATGATGGCAGACGGCCACGTAATGCCGAACCATAATCTTTTGCTCATTATGGAGAACTGATCAATCAATGTAGAACGTGCAGGTTCGGATTTTTCATTCGCTTCCGTTTCATAAATGAATAGCCTGGGCATATAAAATAAACCTGCAAACCAGGTTACAATAAAAATGATATGGATGGCTTTGATGTAGAGATACATTATGCAACATCATTAATAAGTCCGGTTAAGGCTTCTATCCATAAAGGATGTGTATTTAAGCAAGGTATCATGGTA
>JBKJSZ010000264.1:0-3303 GCA_046593675.1 Ferruginibacter sp. | reverse complement strand
ACCTGAAACATTCAAAAAGCTGATTGATTCTGTAAAATAATCCTCACGAAAATTTTATATTAAACCGTTCCATTGTGAACGGTTTTTTTATATTAAATAAAGATTACAATTACCTTTGCGCTTTCTTCATTTCAAACACAATCTGAAATAGATCAATGAATAATTCGTACAACGACCTCGTACAACAAACATTTGTTTTTCCGCAGGAAGACTTTAAACTTCAGAATAATTATTTACAATATAACGGTGTGGATCTGAAAGCACTAATTGATAAATATGGTACGCCGCTCAAACTCAGTTACCTTCCTAAAATAGGGATGCAGATTGAAAAGGCTAAGAAGATGTTTGAAACGGCTTTTAAAAAGCATAAATATGAAGGTCAATACAATTATTGTTATTGCACTAAAAGTTCGCATTTCAGCTTTGTTCTGGAAGAAGCGCTGAAACATAATATACACCTGGAAACATCTTATGCTTATGATATTGAGATCATCAAAGCATTGTATGCAAAAAAGAAAATAAACAAAGACACTTACATTATCTGTAATGGCTTCAAACAAAAACCTTATACAAGTCGCATCGCTTCTTTATTGAATTCCGGTTTTAAAAATGTGATTCCTGTATTAGATAATATGGATGAATTGCGTGCATATATCAAGTCGGTAAAAGTTCCTTTCAATCTTGGTATCCGCGTCGCTACAGAAGAAGAACCTTCTTTCCCATTTTATACTTCGCGGTTAGGTATTCGTGCAAAAGATATCCTGGAATTTTATGTAGATAAGATTGAAGGAAATGAACATCGTTTCCAGCTAAAAATGCTGCATCTTTTTCTGAACAAAGGAATTAAGGATGATATTTATTACTGGAGTGAATTGAATAAAGTGATCAACCTTTATTGCCAGTTGAAAAAGATTTGTCCGGAACTGGATTCTATAAATATCGGCGGTGGATTTCCTATTAAACATTCATTAGGATTTGATTATGATTACCAGTTCATGATCAATGAGATCACCCGTAACATTAAAGTAGCCTGTAAAAAAGCGAAAGTACCAATGCCGCATATCTTCACGGAATTTGGAAGTTTTACAGTGGGTGAAAGCATGGCACATATTTACAGCATCATCGGACAGAAAGTTCAGAATGACCGGGAAACCTGGTATATGATCGACTCCTCTTTTATTACTACTTTGCCAGACACGTGGGGCATTGGCGAAAAATTCCTGATGTTGCCCATAAATAAATGGGATGCCGATTATCAACGAGTGGTATTAGGTGGTATTACTTGCGATAGCCATGATTATTATGATTCCGAAGAACACATCAATGAAGTTTTTTTACCTAAAGTGGATGAAGGCGAACCTTTGTATGTAGGATTTTTTCATACAGGTGCTTACCAGGATCAGATCAGCGGATATGGTGGCATCAAGCATTGTTTGATTCCTTCACCCAAACATATCATAGTTGGATATGATAAAAGCGGGAAACTTGTAGATTGGGTGTATGCGAAAGAACAAACTGCGCAGAGTATGCTGAAGATTTTAGGATACAAGTAAATGTGCAAATGAGTGAATGTGCAAATAGGCAGATGAGTGAAAAATGGGAGATGGAAAATTGGAAATGACAATCATCTATGCGGAAATAAGCGCCTTTGCGGTTAAAAAAATTCTCTTCAAAACTCAGCGTCTTTGCGTTTAAAAAAAGCTCTCCGGATCCGGAAAGCCTTTTCTACAATCATCATTTTTTTTATTGTACATTAATCGATTTGGCTGCCGTTTTAGAAATTTCTTTCTTAGGCAATTCCACTAATAGGATCCCGTTTTCATATTTTGCTCCAATTTGCTCTGCATCAATTTTCTCATCAATGGTGAAGCTTCTTTTGAATGCTTTAAAGCTGAATTCTTTACGGATCACCTTTTCGGTAGATTCTGCATTTTCAGTTTTCTGCTCTGCACTAATGGTAAGCAGGTTATTTTCTAAACTGATTTTGAAATCTTCTTTTGATAATCCCGGAGCGGATAAAGCAACTTCATAAGCATTTGCTTTTTCGATAATATTCACCGGGGGAAACTGAAGAACATCTTCTCTTAAAGATTTACTGATGGTAGATGGAAATTCATTGAAAAAATCTTTCATTAATCCATCAAATTTGTTAATCGGAGAATTTACTTTTACTAATGTCATGGCTAATTATTTTCCTAATCATTTTCAATAAATGTTCCATTGAAATAAAATACGTCATATCTACATTTTAGGTCTCAATTTTAAGCCACAACGTCAATTTATTATAATATTTATAGACATAATGTCAAAAAGAGTGTAAGTTTTTGAATATTAATCACTTTTTTGAATGTAAATTTGCTTTTCTAAAAAATATAAATATGTATCCTGAAGAGATAGTGCTTCCCATGAAGGAAGAGTTAACGGAAAATGGTTTTAAAGAATTACTTAACGCAAATGATGTTGAAAATGCGTTACAGGAAAAAGGGACTACTCTGGTAATGATTAATTCTGTATGCGGATGTAGTGCTGGTACAGCAAGGCCCGGCGTTGTAATGGCCGTAAGAAATGCTTCTAAAGTTCCTGATCAGATCACCACAAGTTTTGCGGGTTTTGATATTGAAGCGGTAAATACGGTTCGTAAGCATATGATGCCTTATCCACCTTCTTCTCCTGCCATTGCGCTATTTAAAGATGGTCAGTTGGTTCATATGATCGAAAGGCATATGATTGAAGGAAGAAGCGCTCAGATGATTGCTGATAACCTGATCAGTGCTTTCGAAACACATTGTAATTAATAACTGTCTAAATACATGATCCTCCTGGAAAACAGGAGGATTTTTTTTGCAATAGAATCGAATATATTGCAGCATTATCATAACCACTATATATGTATACCAATCTATATTATATTTTTCGCGACTGGTTTGGAGTGGAATGGAACGGATTAAGTATTTTCAACAGTTTCGGATTGATGGTGGCTCTCGGCTTCGTTGCCGCTGCATGGGTGCTTACTTTAGAATTGAAAAGAAAAGAAAAAGCAGGACTTCTATTGCCAAGAGAAGAAATTATTGTGGTAGGTAAACCTGCTTCTACTTTTGAAATTGTATTTAATGCCATCACAGGTTTTGTTTTCGGATATAAATTGATCGGCTTTTTTTATGGACGTCCTGAAAATATGAATGCACAGGAATTTTTATTTTCTGCAGAAGGAAGTATGTTGGGAGGTTTACTCGGTGCAGCCTTCTTAGGTGGATTGAAATGGTATGAAAAAAACAAAGTTAAACTTGCAGCACCTGAACGCCG
>JBKJSZ010000393.1:0-25859 GCA_046593675.1 Ferruginibacter sp. | reverse complement strand
CCTCGGTACGTCCCACGCAGCCCAGTATTCTTTATAATGCGCCGCATCTCCAGATGTATAATTTGGAACCGCAATGATTAGTACACCATTTTTATCCAACAATCTTCGGCATTGAATCATGTACTCATGTAACGTATGTACATGCTCCAGAACATGCCACATAGTTATGGCATTGTAAGTAGATGTTAAAGTATAAAGTGAGGAAGGTTCATATGAATCGATCTGGTAATTTTCTTTAGCCCGATTCCTGGCTGAGTCATCCGCTTCAATACCCGTTATGTTCCAGCTGTTTTCTTTCATCTCATTAAGAAAAGCTCCGGTGCCACATCCAATATCCAGAATATTACCAGATCGGAGCGTAGTTACATGCATAATCATTTTACGCTTTTGCCGGAGAGTAATATTTTTTACAGAATGGTATAGTTTATTTACCAGTCCTTTTTTTGTATCGGTATGCGACACATACGCTTCGGATGCATAATATTTTCCGATATTATCAGACTCAGGAATATCCTGGGTAAATTTTAAAGTACATGTACGGCAATACCATACGTTAAAATATTCACCTGTTACGGAATGGTCTTTAATATTTAAAGAAGGTTCGATGGAATCTTTTTTACAAAGCGGGCAGTTTGTATAATGGATCATGACAGTTAAGGAACAGAATAAGTAGCCGGTTCGTTATGGATAGTGATTTTTTGAATATTTCCACCTGTTTGATGCTGGTACACGAAATAATAAACCAGGTATGCGACAACTGTTATAAAAAGTATTGCAGCTGCAATCTTCCACCAGGCTCGTTTTTTAATATTTTGTTCAGAATAATAGGCAGTCATCCTCGTCGCATTACTTTCTGTATCTCCAACCAGAATGGCATGGTCTGAGGTTCTTAATAATGTTTTTGCGCTTACAATAGGTAGCATTTCTTTTGGCAATGCATAACTTAAAAATTGTAATACACCTTCTTCATTAACCACAAATTTGCCTGCAGAAGGAATTTCCACAGATTCATCTGCATGAATGCCTTTTAATTTTTCAACCAACTGGTGTACATAAAGTTCTGCGGACCTTTGCGAAATATTATTGCGGAAAGAAATAAAGGAAGATAGATCATTATCACTTGCCTCTTCATTATTTTCAAAATCTATATAAGGAAAGGGTGCGGCAATATTTTCCTGAACACCAGAATATACAGCAGTTTTTTGATGGACCTTAAGTTCACCTATACCTGGCAAAACACAACGCCGGTGCCGGAATAAATACAATGCAACCTGGTCTTCCATTTTATAAATTTATAATAATTCCTCCCAACACATTGAATCCATACACCTGGTAACGATTCCAACGTTCATATTTATTATTGAGCAGATTATTTGCATCCAGCCAGATGCTGAATTGCTTATTGATCTTATATTCTGCGCCTGCATTTACATCTGATCCACCATCAAAAGAAAGGGAGTTTCCGTTTACTAAAGATTTTCCACCACCAAAAATATGCAAATCCCCTTTTATCAAAAGTTTTTTAAATGCCCTCCATCTCATTGATCCATTTATTTCCATAGGTAAAGTATTCCATGCTTTGCTTTGCAACTCCAATCCGGTATAACCATTCAGGTTGATTCCGCCTGTTAAAGTAAATTTATCCTGGTTGATATAACTCACATCCGCATGAATACGAAAATTATTTATGCCGGTTTCATTTAACACAGTAAAACCACCTTTATCTGTTTGAGAAGGATCATTTATAAACAGCGGAAAATTATTGTATGATATCCACGAAGCTTTTGCATTTACATTAAAATGTTTGCCTAAAGTTCCTTTCAATCCTCCGTAATATTCTATTTCTTTGGTGTTAAATTGACCAATAAGTCGTTCCACATAAGGATTGACAGCTACTATATTACGATACGTATTTTTTGAAATTTTCCCGATCCAACCAGCCTGGAACATAAATATTTTTTCTTTGATCTGCGCTTCAAAAGAAACATCCGGGAGCCATTCCAAATTGTTATTATCCCAAACCGGAGAAAATCCAGCATGTATTTTAAATCGTTGTTGTGCAAATTGAACAGATGGGTTTATGGAAACAACATTATTAGAAAGATGTACATTTCCAGCGGATAATCCTTTTGTATCATTCGAAGTAAAATCTCCTTTTAAATCTGCTTTCAACAAAAACTTTTCACCGATCAGTTTTTCAGCCGGTAAACTTATTGCAACGGTTGTTTCAGAAACTTTGTCTGCATTCGTAAAAAAACTTCCTGATACAGAAGGATGATACGTTAGCCGTAAATTATTGGGTTGTATATTTCTTAAACCGGCATGAAATGTAAAATCTTTGAACTGCTGCCTGATGTCTTCTTTCTTAAAACTAAATTGCGAATGATCATATCCATATAAATAATAATCATTAACCTGGATAGCCACTCCACCAGAAAATTCATGTTTATTGGCAAAATAACTTCCGTTTCCGGCAATACGCAACATCGAATAATCCTGATTTTGTATATTTCCTTTTGAACCAATATAAGAAGCATCAATATTCAACAATGTTTTTTTTCCGTCACCTAAACTTGCAATGGCATGCAGATAAGGTGTGGAATATGATCCAAAACCGGCCTTTATCATATAGCGATCGCCTAAATATAAAATAGTATCCTGCTGTAAAGCCAATGGTTTTAAAGAAACGGGCTGGTAAGCATAAAATAAATTCTGAGAAGGTACATTATAGGCACCTACTCTCCTGTTGGTATCTGCCGATAATTGTGATCCGGAAAAATTGATCTTTACGGCATTTCTTAATACCGGCTTATAAGAAGAAGTTATATTGATGGATTGCTTCGTAGTATCTTTTTGTGCCTGCACTTTTACTGTACAAAAAGAAATAACCGCAATGGCAATTATGTACCTGAAATTCATGCTCATTTTAGTTGATTTTGGATTGTTGTTTTTCTTCGGCTATGGCTTTTTCCAGTTTCTGTTGCGCTTCTGTTTTTAATTCTGCAATCAATGCATTTTTTGCCACACTTTCATACGTTGCTTTAGCATTAAAATAATCTTTCTGCAACATAAAAATATCGCCCAATAAAATATAAGATTTTGTTACCCAGAAATCATATGAACCAGTTTCCCTGATCACATTGGTAGCGGCTTTTTCTGAAGCGGTTAAATTATTGTTTATGTATTCGCATAATGCTAAATTATACCTTGCTTCTGCGCCCCACGCTGATTTATTGATGGCAGCAACAGATCGGAATGAAGAAATAGCTCCTTTACAATCTTTGGCCAATTGTAATGATTTTCCCAGTACCAGATTACCTATAGATTTGTCATCTGTACTTAATCCCTGCCTTCCTAATAATTCCAAAGCGGCCGTTTTTGCTTCAGAATAATCTTTCAACTGGTAAAAACTTCTTACCAGTCCTCGTAAAGCTTCCAGTTGATTATCACGGTTCACGCTATTTGACCGAACTATTTCAAAAAACTTCTTCGCATTGCCGTAATCTTTCATTTCAAAATAATAAATACGTGACGCTGCTAATGCAGATCTTTCAAAATATTTATTTAACCCTTTGTCTGTCACGGCTACAAATCCGGCCACTGCATTCTGCCAGTCACCTGCCTTTTCATAACAAGTGCTTCTAAAATACTGTGCATCTGTTACATAAGAACCTTGAGGATATTTTGATACATAATTGCTGAACGCTGTAATTGCGCCTGCACAATCATTGTTTTCATATCTCATACTTGCCGCAGTATAAGAAAGTGAATCTGCCTGAGAAACGGAAATGTTTTTTCCATTTTTACGCATCAATTCAACATATTCATCCGGGCGCCCTTCAGATACATAAATATCTTTTAAGCTTGCTAATGCTTCATCGGCTTCAGGAGATTGCGGATATTTCTGAATAAGTGTCAGGTAACTGTTTAATGCATCTTTATTGTGATCGCTGTTGTAATATGCCAATCCTAATTTTAAATATGCTCTAGGTTTAAGCCCATTATCAGCGGAGGCAATTATGGTATTAAGATATGGAATGGCCTCATTGAACTTTTCATCCGAAATGTGTGTGGAAGCGATCTCCATATTTGCTTCCCCAATCAAAGATCCTTGTGAATATTGACGGATTAATGATGACAATATCCTGATTTTTTCAGCACTATTTTTAATTCCAGCGATCATTGCTTTTTGATAGGTAGCATAATCGGAAGACTGAGACCCAAGGTTGATTAAGACCTCATACATATTATTGGCTTTTGTATAATCTTTCAACATATAATTACAATCCGCCAATCTCAAATAAGCATCCAATTCAATTGTATTGGAAGAAGCTGTAACCGATGGTGCAACCTGACTAAAATATGAAAGTGCCTGCCTGTAATTTTCTTTCTGTAAAAAACTATACCCGACGTTATATCTTGCCGTAGTTAAATTTGCTTCACCTTGTGCAACCGCATTTGATTGAAGGAATTGATTTAAATTTCTGATCGCATCATCAAAACGTTCCTGGCGATAAGCGATCTCTCCTCTCCAGAAATAGACGTATGGAAGCACAGCACCTGGTAAAGGATTGGACATTACTTCTGCAAACAAAACATCTGCTTGTAACAGTTGCTGATCATTTACGAGTTCTATTGCTCGTCCATATAATATACGCGGATACACTTTTTGCATGTTAGCAGTAGGACGATCAAATGTTTTATACAAAGCCAGTGCATCTGAAAAACTACTGGTATTGGCCAGTACATTCACAAGAATTTCTTTTGCCTCTGCATCATAATCACTGTTAGGATAATTCTTTAAATAATTTCTCATCTCAAGTAAAGCAACATCCTGGAAACCTAATTCGTAAGAAAGTTTTGCATAGGTGAATTGCGAAATTCTTTGTTGTTGCTTATTACTGCTGTTATATGCGCTGTATTGAAATGCATTTCTCGCATTATATTTATCGCCCGTCTGCAGGTAAAGATCACCCAATATATACATACTATTCTGACCCATCGAATCGCGTTCATTACTCAATTGCTTAAAGCCTTCGATCGCTTTTTGAAACTGGTTGTCCTTATAATAACAATAACTCAATTCATATAAAACTTCCTTAGACACTTTATCAGAACTGTTTACATATTCTTCCAGGAGTGGTAAAGCATTTTTATAATCTTTTTTCTCAAAATATAGTTGTCCCATCAACAGCTTCAATTGTTTTTCATAATATAGCGTTGTACCTCTTTCTAAAACGCTTTCGCCATAGGTAAGCGCCTCTTCTTTTTTCCCCTGGAAATAATAGATTTCTGCAATGTAATATGGAACAACGCCTTTGTATTCGTCACGCAATTCCACCAGCCGGAATGATTTTAACGCTACGTCATATTGTTTATCGCGATAGGCAATAAAACCATAATAATAATTGGCAGGAATAAAATATTTATTATCGGGAATTTGTAATATTTCTGCGAACAAAGGCTTTGCCTCATTGAACTGTTTTAAATTAAAATGAGCATACGCTTTTTCAAATTTTGCATCTGCGATCTGATCATTGCTTATATTTTCATAGCCTGCTATATTATAATATTCAATCGTTTTCTCAAAATCCTCTTTCAGGAAATAATAATGAGCCAGATGAAAACTCATGATTTGCCGGCGAGGTTCATTATTGATAGATTGTATATAATAAATGGCATCATCGCGGCCAACATCCTGCAGCATTTTTAATTCACAGACTATATAAAAATATTGTACATCGTCATTTATATAAGCATGATCAGAAATGGTATTATCAGGATATTGTTGCTTTAATTCTTTTACAATGGGATAAGCAAAAGCATATTGCTCTTTCATGATATAATCGCGAGCTTCTTTATATTTTTTTTCAGGATCGGTAACAGTATGTGTGGGCTGACAATAACCCTGTAGAGAAAAGAATGTTAGTGCGAACAAAAAAAAGAATTGCTTCATATAAATTGACTTGATGATCTGGGGGCAAATTTACCATTACGATTGCGAATGTGTACAGGCTGGCAAATAAATGCTAATTGGCTTGTAAACAAAATAAAAGACGGCATTTTCGATGTTAAAGGATTGATAAAGAAACATTCATAAATTTTGGATGTACAAATTTTATTCAACTATTTTCGTGTAAAGCAAACCACCTCATCCATGAAAAAAATATTTTCTACACATTATTCTGCCGGCGCATTTAATGTAACCATGCTTTTATTACGAATTATTCCAAGCCTTTTGATGATGAATTATGGTTATGAAAAGCTCATTCATTTTTCAGAAATGAAAAAAGATTTTATGAACTTCCTTGGAATGGGAAGTACCTTTTCATTATGCCTGGTGATTTTTGCTGAATTTTTTTGCAGCTTATTCATCATTCTTGGATTGTTTACCAGAGTTGCGGCAATTCCATTGGTGATAGCCATGGCTGTAGCTTTCTTCCTTGCGAACAATCATGATTTTTTTGGGAAAGGTGAAATGGCTGTATTATATCTTACTATCTATCTTGCCATTTTAATTGTTGGCCCCGGAAAAGCAAGTATAGATAACATGATTAAATAATTACACCCTGTCGTGATCTCCTTTCCAATGTTTGATGGCTTTTTTGATCTCATTAGCCGATAATTTTTTGTGTACAGCTTCATGGGCTAGATCCAACAGTTCATTGTTGGGCGCAAAACGTAAAGCTATAATCTGCGGCATGGTTAAAGCATTATCCATCAACTTACCGGAGATGGCAAAATAACGCAGATTCTCTTCGGCACGAATCGCCCTGTCTTGTGCCTTTAAGGCAAATGATCTGGCAAAAAAAACAATTACAAAACAAACGAAACTCATTAATAATATCAGCGAAGCGCTGTATACGCCCTGTTCTGCCGTTAATGCTTCCCGAAGATTGATACCGCTACCGATCATCAAGGCCAATATAACCGGATATAGAATTAAATGATACCCAATAGACAACCTACGGTGATTTTTGAAATTTTGCTGAGTCATTTTTTATTTTTTTTAGTGATTATTTTAAAAGATCAAGAATCCGCCACATTTTTTCTCTGACTGTTGACGGGCTTCCATTGAAATTATTAACAATGAAAGCAAATATAACTTCCTTTCCATTCTGTTGCCTTATTAGGCCTGCATAAGAACGGACACCACCAATATATCCATCTTTCATTTTTATACCATTTATTACCGGCAGAGCATTATAAAATGAAGGATACCAGTTTTTTTTAGCAGCGTATTGTAAAAATTGTACAAGTAATTTAGTAGTGATCCTGTTTGCTGGCGACAATCCACTTCCGTCTAAAATATTCAAGGCAGAAATGTCTATTTTATTTTTCCAGAATAAACGCATTTCCTCAATTCCAGACGTTGCCGTTGGATCTCCACGTTGAGAACCGATCGCTTTTAAAAATGCTTCTCCAAATAAATTCACACTACTTTTCAAAAACCAAAAATTAATACTATCGAGTGAAGGAGAAAGAATAGAATCAATCAATTCAGGATTTTCAACTTCTGTTATTTTTTGTTGCATTACCTCTGATAACAGTTTGAATGAATCTATTTTCAATTTTTTAGATACCTCTTCTGCAAAATCTTTAGAAGGATAAGGCATCGCACCTTTAATTACAAAATTCTTTTCAGATACAGGAATGGTGCCTGTAGCAAATATTCTATCAACAAAAGGTGCAGCATATAACCAGGCATGATCGCCACTGTTTGCCGATGCAGCATGAATAAAAGAAGTGATTTTTTGTTTGTAAAGTGGAGGATCAGTCGATATAATTTCAACAGGTTTATGTATAATGTCGGGTGAACGTAAAGTTACCGTGTATGTATTTTCTTTCCAGTTGAGAGACCACGCTCCTGCACCATAATAATTCCCGATATCCTGCCATACCCAGCCATCAGGAATGGGTTGATACCCAAAAGAAATGTCATTTATAATTATGTTATTAAGCGCATCAGAATTATTCACTTTTTTGAAAATACTTTCAATTTTCCTGAGCGTTGCGGAAGCACTTGTTGAATTCCATCGGCTGCTTCCAAGTGTTGGATCGCCATTTCCTATTATGAAAAAATTATTTTTATCAACCGCAAACTTAGTGTTGAAATGAAAATTTTTGCCTAATAATTCAAATGCTGAAATACTCGTTATAATTTTCTGGCAACTGGCCGGCGCCAATCCATATTCAGGATTGATTTGTACAAGTGTTTTACCTGAAGCAGCATCTATGGCATAAAAGCTTATGATGGCATGTTTACATTGTTCATCTTTCTGAAGCAATGCCAGGGCTTTTTCAATAGAATTTTGCTGTGCACTAAGGCCGGAAGAAATAAACAATACCAGGTATAAGAATGTTTTGTTCATGACAGATTAACTTGCAATTAAAATTAATCATTACAAAGTGAATGCGATCATCATAACTATCGGGGATGAATTATTGATTGGCCAGGTAGTAGATACAAACAGTGCCTGGATGGCCATACAACTGAATAAAGCAGGCATTAAAGTAATACGGCGTGTAGCAGTTGGGGATGTGAAAGAAGACATCATAAAATGTTTAGAAGAAGAAAAAAAACATGCACCTATTCTATTACTTACCGGCGGATTAGGACCCACAACAGATGATATTACCAAACCTTTATTATGCGAATATTTTGGTGGAAAAATGATCGTAGATGAAATTGCCTTGCAAAATGTAAAATATTTGTTTGAAGTGGTTTTTAAAAGGCCGATGCTTGAAAGAAATCTTAAGCAAGCAGAAGTTCCGGATGTTTGTACCGTTATTCAAAATAAACGGGGCACAGCACCCGGAATGATATTTCACAAAGATGAATGTGTTTTTGTGAGTATGCCCGGCGTTCCACATGAAATGAAAGGTATGATGGAAGATACGGTTTTACCTATGCTGATTAAAGCGTTTAAAGTTGTACCTGTTGTTCATCGTACCTTAATGACATTTGGAATGGGGGAATCATTTTTAGCAGAAAGATTAATTGAATTTGAAAACAATTTACCACCAGGTATTAAGCTCGCATACCTTCCTCATTTCGGATTATTAAGATTAAGATTAAGTGGTTCTTCCAATAATATAAATTTTGAAAATATACTGGAAGAACATTTTACCCAACTGCAGTTTTTATTGAATGATGTGATGATCAGCGACAGAGATGAAACCATGCAGGAACTAATAGCACGTTTACTTATCCATAAAAATAAAACAATAGCTACTGCTGAAAGCTGTACCGGAGGATTTATTTCTCATTTATTAACTTCTGTTCCAGGCGCTTCCGCCTATTATAATGGATCGGTTGTTTCCTATTCTAATCCTGCTAAGGAAGATATATTGGGAGTGGATCAGCAATTGGTAACATTGCATGGTGCAGTAAGTGAACCGGTTGTAAAAGCCATGGTACAAGGTGTTATAAAAATTATGCATACAGATTATGCTATTGCGGTATCAGGAATAATGGGACCGGATGGCGGAACTGCAGAAAAACCTGTTGGCACGGTATGGATCGCGGTGGGGAGTTTACATAATATCGTCGCAAAAAAATTACATTTTCGCTTTGAACGTAAAATCAATATTGAAGTCACCGCTATGAATGCCCTAAATATGCTTCGCGAACATATCATTTCAGAGGTTTAATCTATGTTTTTGATGTACAGGGATCGTACGTTTTTACTTACATTTGCGCTTTAAATTCTACAATTAATTTTCTATATATGAGTCTTGTTGATCTGGTAATGCCAAAGCTTGGGGAAAGTATCATGGAAGCCACCATTTTAAAATGGCATAAAAGTCCCGGTGAGAAGATTGAACAGGACGAAACATTACTGGATATTGCCACAGACAAAGTGGACAGCGAAGTGCCTTCTATTGCAGCAGGAATTGTTGAAGAAATACTTTTCAAAGAAAATGATGTGGTTCCCATCGGTACCATCATTGCCCGGATTCGTGTGGGTGCCTCTGCTGCCAATAACGGAATGGCTCCTGCTCCTCAACCACAATATGAGGAAGCAAAAGTAGTGGAAGAAATTCCTTACCAGCCAAAGCCGGTATCCACGCCAATGAGTTCATCCAGCAATGAAAATAAAATACGATTTTATTCTCCACTCGTGCTCAACATCGCACAAAGCGAGGGAATCAGCATGACTGAATTGGAAAATATTCCGGGTACAGGACAAGACAGCCGCGTTTCAAAAAAAGATATTCTTCAATATATCTCTGATAGAAAAAATACAGGTATTCAATATGCCGCTCCTTCACAACAGGTAACCGTTTTACAAAATGAAAAGCCTGCTGAAAAAGCGCAGGATCTTCCGGTTACCTTTCAGGGAAATGTAGAGATCATCGAAATGGATCGTATGCGTAAAATGATCTCTAAGCATATGTTGGATAGTGTTAAAACAAGCCCCCACGTTACCAGCTTTGCAGAATGTGATGTTACAAATCTTGTGTTATGGAGAGAAAAAATTAAAAAAGAATTTGAAAAAAGAGAAGGATTAAAAATTACCTATACACCACTTTTTATTGAGGCCATCGTAAAATGTATAAAAAAGTATCCATGGTTAAGTAGTTCAGTTGATGGAGACCGGATCATAGTCAAGAAAGATCTGAATATTGGAATGGCAACAGCATTACCGAGCGGAAACCTAATAGTTCCTGTAATCAAAAATGCAGATCAGTTGAATCTTGTTGGTTTAACTAAACAAGTAAACGGTCTTGCCAATGCAGCACGAACAGGAAAATTAAAACCTGATGACACCGCAGGTGGAACTTTTACATTAACCAATGTAGGAACGTTTGGAAGCATCATGGGAACGCCAATCATTAATCAACCACAAGTGGCTATAATGGCGGTAGGCACCATAAAAAAACGGCCGATGGTAATTGAAACGCCGCAAGGTGATACGATAGGAATCCGTCACATGATGTATATCTCTTTAAGCTATGATCATCGGATTATCGATGGAGCATTAGGAGCTACTTTCTTAAATGCGGTTAGCAAAGAATTGGAAAATTTCGATCCGAACAGAAGTTTTTAACGTGGTAATTGATGCGAAATTTATTAAAGAGAAATTTGTGTTCATCCATTTACAAATGACTATAAATACTTTATAATGTTTTCTGTCCGACACCTATAGATGTCGGACAGAAATGATGGGGTATTGACATTATGATTATAAATGATTATAAAAAATCAATTAATTTTAATCAGAACCTTTATCACCCACAAACCAGTTTTCTTTGTTTTTAAATAAAACATTAAAGGTTGTCAGTGATCCATAAATGCGGGTAATATATTGCTGCAGATTTACTTTCTCTTCATCCGACAAAACCTTGTGTGCGTTTATCTGTTGTTCCATCACCCGCAAACGATCGCGTAGCATAATAATTTTGTGAAAGAAAATATCAATCGGAACTTCTTTTGGCTTTTGAGTTTTATCATACGGTTGCAATAACATAACACCGCCTTTCCATCTGTCACCTAACGGTACAATTTCATTAACATCAGACCACTGACGTAAAATTTTCAACAATGATTTTTCCACGTCCGACATTGTCTCTATTTCCACAGTAACATTTTCAGGAATTATCTCCTCAAGTTTTGGATCGGTTTTATCAATTTCCTTTACACCAACATTGATAAAAGTAATCAGATAGGTGGCATATCGTACACCTACTATTACACCAGGACCGTGTTGAGTATGTTGTAATCGTGTACCAATTCCTAAATTCATTTGTTCTTCCATTTTCAAAATTTATGATCTCGAAGATAAAAAACGAAATGATAACATCAGGGTTTGATCATGAGTAAAGAATATACGAGAGGAAGTTTATTTTCAAAATGACCCATCCTGAATTTACCGGGAGAGATTTCCTGCATATTACTGAAACAATTATAAGGAGAATAATCGTATTCATTAAACTGCGAAAGTTGAAGACCTGTTTGCAGCAAACTGCTGATAACTTCTGCCAGCCCATGATTCCAGGAAATACTAAAACTCTGCAAATCTGCCTTACGATCTGCATAACTCCCAACTTCTTCTTCTACAATGGGATCACTCTTAAAATAGGAGTACTTAATATTTTTAATGTCATTATCAAACATCCAAATTACCGGATGAAATTCTGCAAACACAAACTTTCCACCGGGTTTTAAATATTGATGCACAATGGATGCCCATTTATCAATATCCGGCAACCAACCTATCGTTCCATATGAGGAAAAAACAAAATCAAACTCTTCTTCCAAATGTTGCGGTAATGAATAAATATCACATTCAATAAAACGACAATCGGCATCACAACTCCTCGCTAATTTAATGGCTTCTGAAATGGCTTTGTCAGAGAGGTCAACTCCTGTAACAGTTGCGCCCATCCTTGACAATGAAATAGTATCTTGTCCGAAATGACATTGCAGATGCAAAATTTTTTTTCCTCGTACATCTCCTAATAAAACTGATTCAATATCATTTAAAGAAGATTTTCCTTCCAGGAATGCAGGCACATTATAAAACGCAGACTGAAGATGGGTATCAATTCTTTTATTCCAGAATTCGCGGTTTGCGTGTAAATAATCCATGAACCAAAATAATGATTATTTGTCCAGAAGACTTGCCAGCTTTATATCAAGAGCCGACCCTCTGAGATTTTTCGCAATAACCACTCCATTCGGATCAATTAAAAAATTCTGAGGAATACTTTCAATTCCAAATTGCTTAGCAACGGCGTTCTGCCAGAACAACAGGTCACTTACGTGTGTCCATGCAAGATTATCTTTATGAATTGCATCCAGCCAGGGTTGACGTGCCCGATCCAGTGAAATGCCCAGCACTGTAAAATTTTTATTCTTGTATTTATTAAATGCTGATACCACATTTGGATTTTCCTGGCGGCAAGGGCCACACCAACTGGCCCAGAAGTCTACCAAAACATATTTTCCCCGCAAAGAAGACAAACGTAATTCATTACCACTGGTATCGGGCTGTGAAAAATCTGCAAGCACTTTTCCCATTGGATTTTTCTTTGCATCAGCAATCTGCTTATTAATATAATCCCCGATTGGTGAAGTTTTTACCGGCGCGTCCATTTTATTATATAGCTCCTCCATTTTATCGGCATTTCCGATCAATTGATAATTACGGAAAATGGCAATAGGAGAAACATAAGATGAACGATTTTGAAGGGCAAATTTTTCAAACGCGCTGGCGCCGGATTTTCTTTTCGAGGAATCTTCGGGTGCGTCCTGTTGAAAAAATGCGTCATATTCCTTAGCTAATTTCTCATACGTGGCATATTCTTCCTGGGACGTAGATCCTTTAAACTTAACAGAAGAAGGATCTCCCTTTTTCACAGAAAATTCAATATTGCTGTTCTCTAGAAAGAAAGGAAAATAAGGCTGTTCTTTATTGATAGACAGCAACCTGTAATCAGGAAATGGAATTTTTCCTTTAAATGAAAATTTACCATCTGATAATTTTGTGGTGGCCTCAGGCTGTCCATTCCCATTCAGCAAATCAACAATTGTTCCTTCCGGATACCCGGAGACTTTTCCTTCTATAATATAAAAATCCTGGGAAACATTTTTAGCTTTAACCGATTTCAACTCTTTGGTTTTAGCTTTGGATTTTCCTACTCCCGATTTCGTTTGTGCGAACAAAATTCCGGGAGAAAAAAAAATCAGGAACAATATTTTCTTCATGTAAAAAGATTATGCTGCAATTTAAATGCTTTAACTGTTCAAACTTCAACCTTGAACGTATCGTATAAAATTTAAGTTTTTACATTGAGCACTGTTATGATTATATTTTATAAATCAAGATGCTATTATTAACTTAAAATTTAAATACCAATAAATATAAATTAGACTCTGCAATTCAATTATTTATAATTATTAAATATGATCATAACTATATTTGGCGCTACGGGAATGACAGGAAAAAAATTAGTAAAACAAGCTTTATTAAGTGGGCATTCTGTTAGAGCATTTGGAAGAAATGTATTTACCGCTGGTTTTACCGAACATGAAAAACTTCAACTACTTCCGGGAAGTTTATTTGACGATGATGCTGTTTATAAAGCCATCGCAGGGAGCGATGTGGTATTATCCGCCGTAGGTGGTGCTTTCGATGGAGTTGATAAAACCAGATCCTTAGGTATGAAAAAGATTGTGGCACAAATGGAAAAAGCCGGTGTTAAAAGAATAATTGCCATTGGAGGAATGGGCGTTTTGGATACCGTTGAACGAGATGTAATTTTCATGGAAACGCCCTCTTATCCAAAACAATTTCTACCCGTTGGAAAGGAACATTTTCAAGCATACCAAACTTTATTACATTCAACTTTAGACTGGACATTTGTTTGTCCTCCTGACCTGATTGATGCAGAGGCAACGGGAGCTTATTACACAGCTTCCAACACCATCCCACAGGAAAATACTTTTAAGATTAACACAGGAGATCTTGCGCTATTTATGTTGACGGAAGCCGAACGCAATTCATTTGTTCGTATGCGTGTCGGAATTTCCAATTGAAATTATAAACCCGTTAACGCTGTCCTCTTTGAGTTAAACGCATCTTTGCAGGAATGAAAAACATTTTAATCCTCATTTTATTTTTTTCAATTAAAGCGAAAGCGCAATTTGATAGTATATGTGTTCACTTATATACCGACAGTTTAAAAAGAGGAACTTTAAATTATATCAATATAGATGGATTACGCGCAGGTTTGTATCAACCATTAGATTCCAATGATATTGCGTTTGATTGTTCCTATGGAGAGTTTTTCGGAAATAATTTATGGATTCCTGAAAAATATCATTATGAAAAAGTGCGTATCCGTGCTACGGTTCGTAAACAACCCTTATTGTATAAAGAATTTTATCTCTATATCAAAAGAGAAGAAGATCCTCCGTTAAAAACAGAAAAGGAATTATTGGAAGAAATGAAACTTAAATCGAAAAAGAAAAAATCTTAAGCAAATTTGGCTGCATCTTCTAAAAATTTCGCAAGGCCAATATCCGTTAAAGGATGTTTGAGTAAGCCAAGTATAGAATCCAATGGACACGTACAAACATCCGCACCTGCTTCTGCACATTTAATAATGTGATTCGGATTGCGGATGGATGCGGCTAAAATTTCTGTTTTATATCCCTGTATCGAAAAGATCTGGCTTAACTGATGAATCAGATCCACTCCGTCCCAGCCACTGTCATCAATGCGGCCAATGAATGGTGAAACATATGACGCTCCTGCTTTTGCAGCCAGTATAGCTTGTCCCGCAGAGAATATCAAAGTACAATTTGTACGAATCCCATTTTCTGTGAACCATTTTATGGCTTTTATACCATCTTTAATCATAGGCACTTTCACCACAATGTTGGGATGAATGGCTGCTAATTTTTTTCCTTCTTCTATAATGCCATTGAATTCAGTACCAATTACCTCCGCACTTATATCTCCATCTACCATCTCGCAAATGGTTTTATAATGATTCATCACAGCCGTCGAACCTTTGATGCCTTCTTTAGCCATCAGGGAAGGATTGGTTGTTACACCATCCAGAATTCCCAGATCATTGGCTTCTTTAATCTGAGCGAGGTTTGCAGTGTCGATGAAAAATTTCATGTCGTCTGGTTTTGAAAATGGTAAATATGAAAACGGATATCCGGTTATATAAATAAAAAATGGCAAGTTACTTACATCGCACCGCTCAACCACTTACCCTTGCTACCTTCCGGTCCTGGGGGAATTCAGCAGGAGCTGGTCGTATAAGACTTGCCGCCGCAAATATACAACCCACTCTTGAATTTTGAGACGAAAATTTATTTTGATTTAAAAACTAATTCCTGGCCGGTCATTTCTCGAATTAATCTGGCTGATTCCAATCAACTGATCATTTCTATCGCTCAATGATTTATAATAAATTAAAATGGTATAATTGTTTTCTGTTTCCCAATAATTTCCTTCTAAGTTTCTTAACTCTTTTCCGAATTTATCAACGGAAACGTAACTGTAATTATAGTATCCCTGTTTAAGAAATGCGGTCGTTTCAAACATACCCGATTCTTCATTGTATTTCATTTTCCATTTATCATCAGTTGAATAATTGGTAAACTTTCCAAACAGGAAAATATTTTCATTAGGATCTGGTGCTTCCTTTGTAACAAAATTAAAATGCACGGTAGCATAATCAGATTGCCACATCGGATTAATACTTTCATAACTGTTGATATTATACATACCATTGTAATCCGGGAAATAAATATATTTCGAAGCCGATCTGTCTATGTCCGGTTTCAAAAAAAACTCAGTAGCATTTTTATGATATTCTCCTTTGGCGATACGGTCACTTTGCAAACGAAAACTTCTGAGATCGAGCCATCGCCATTCTTTTCCACCCGGGAAAATGGCAATATTTTCAGAATTATATTCTAAGGTATTTCCTCTTACAAAGGTGGGTGGAATGTCTCTCAGCGCATTGTCCCAGCGATTATTTTGAAGGATCACCACTTTCACTTGTTGTGCAGCGCTGAAACTATTGATTCCATTGATCAATGCAGAAAAACGAATTTTCTGATGCGTAGAAAATAATTGCGGTGTAAAAGGTTGTACTACGGATGCATTGATGCTCGATTTTGCATCCACCACCATCATTTGTTTTGTAAAAACCAATTTAGATGTATCGCCATCCAGGTAAATTTTTAAAATATAATTTCCTGAACGCGATGGCAATGAACTTTTCTCCGGCAAACGTGCTTCGTAATGTGTGTATCGCGTAAGTGCAATGGAAGAGTACCGGTAGGTTGTAATTCTGTTTTGCGTAAACCCTTTAATATAATCAAATGGATTAAGGTTAGCTGTTTTCCAGTTGTAATCGCACAATACATACGTGTAATAATAACTTTTTACGTTTGCATCAAGGTCATCGAATGAAAGGAAAAGCTGTTCGTTGCTGTTTAAAATATAAACCGGCAGTCCTTGTTGATTTCCATAACTATGAAGTTGAATGGTTTGTATTTTCGGCTGCAGGCTGGTTTCTATATTCTGAGAAAATGCAGCCGGAAAATAAAAGCAGAAAAGTAATACTACATTTGCCGCAATCGCCTTCATTGTTTTTAATTAATTATTTTTGAAAGATACCAAATTAATTCCTTGAATGTTTCATGGTTCATATCGAGAAGGATATCCTCAGTAAAACATAAAAGTTTTTCACGATTTATTATTCGTCTGGCAATCAGTGCTACAGCGCTTTCTGTTGCGATTATGATCGTTGCTTTAAGTTTTGTTAATGGTTTCCAACAAGCAATCGGAAATAAAGTATTTAGCTTGTGGGGACATATTCGCGTGCAGCAAACACTTCAGGAAAGAGTGAGTATTGCTGAAGAATATCCGATAGACAGAAATGATTCTGTTGAAAAAATTCTCGCTGCCATTCCTGAAGCACAGTCTGTAGAAAGATATGCCACCAAATCGGCGATCTTAAAATTTGAAACAGGCATCGAAAGCATCTTATTAAAAGGTATAGATAAGGGCTTTGACACCAACCGTATGTATCCCTTTTTACAAAATGGAAAATGGTTATCATTTACAGATAGTGGCTACAGTAATGAGATTAACATCAGCACCTACACAGCAAAGCAATTAAATTTACGGCAAGGCGATAGTTTGATCGCTTATTTTTTTAGACCCGACGGAAGTAAAACTGCCCGGCGAATTATTATTTCCGGCATTTTTAAAACAAGTATTGAAGAATATGATAAGCATTTTGCATTTTGTGATATCAATCTTATAAGACGTGTAAATAATTGGGAACCGCAACAGATCGGTGGCTATGAAATCTTTTTAAAAGATTACGAAAAAGCAGATGTTATCGCTGATAAAATTTACAAACAATTACCGCAGGCTTGGTACAGTAAAAGCATCCGCGAAATATATCAGAATATTTTTGACTGGCTGAATTTACAAGGTCAGCTTAAGAATATTTTATTATCAATTATGATGGTTATTGCAGTAGTGAATCTCATTACCTGCCTTATTATTATCGTTTTGGAAAGAACTAAAATGACAGGCATTTTAAAAGCCATCGGCACACCCGACTGGAAGATTCAAAATATTTTTTTATACAATACAGGAATGATTGCTCTGACCGGAATAATTATAGGGACTATTATGGGTTTAGGTATCTGCTGGTTACAACAAGCCACTGGTTTTATAACATTAAATGAAGAAGCTTATTCCATTTCTGTTGCATCCGTAAAAATTGTATGGTGGCAGGTTTTATTGGTGGATGCAGGAACGTTGATCGTTGCCTTGATCACCTTAATCATTCCAACTTTTCTCATCAAAAATGTACATCCTGTAAAAGCCATTCAGTTCCGGTAATTAAGTAAGTGCATATAAAAGAATGGCAGTGGCAATAGCCGCATTCAATGATTCCGCTTCGCCTTTTTTATCTATAGTAATTTTTTCATCACATAATTTCAAAACGTTGTTACTGATTCCTTTTGATTCATTACCAATTACAATAAATCCTTCTTTGATTTTTGTAACCGACTGTACGCTTTTTCCATTGAAGGTTGCTGCATAAGCGGGAATGAATCTCTTTTCCAATACTGCCGCAATATCTGTATATATTAACTTAACGCGACCAATACTGGCCATTGTACTTTGTACAACTTTCGGATTGTACACATCCACTGTTGAATGGGTGCAAATGATCTGACGAACACCAAACCAATCTGCAGTGCGTATGATGGTTCCTAAATTACCGGGGTCCTGTATGTCATCTAAGACCAATGTAACCTGATTAAAAAAATCGGAAACTTCCTGATTATTTTTAGAAAATTCTGCTACAACCTGATTTGGCGTTGCATAGCCGGCCATTTTTTCCAGTTCAAAATCTTCCACAATATGTATAATAGGAGCGTATTTTGATTGGATATCAGCGGAAAGATGTTCAACATAACCTGACGTTGCAAATATTTGTTTAGGAGAAAATAAACCAGAAGTTAACAACTCGCCTGTTACCTTTGGACCTTCAGCTATAAATGAACCGTATTGATCTCTGAATTTTTTCTGCTGTAAACTTTGGATATATTTGATGGTAGATTTGCTTAACATAGGGAGAATTTATGCAAAATTGTAATGTGATTTTTAGACAAATTTTATTTTTTTTATTTTTTCTGATCATTGCATTTACTTCCTCCTGCACTTTTACAAAGAAAGCACCTAAAGGTAAATATTACATTAACGAAAATTCCATTGCTAAAATTGAAGGCGCCGCATTTACCATCCAGGAAAGAAATAATCTTAAACAAAGATTACTGAATCAATTGGATGATAGCTCGATCGTTACCACAAAAACATCGCTCTTTTTTATTAATGTTTTACAACATCCGCCTGCTTATGATAGTGGATACGCTGCTATTTCAGCTAATAATATGAAAGCTTCTATGTGGCATCTGGGTTATTATAAAGCCGATGTTACATTTAAGCCGGATACTTCCGGTAAAAAAATACATGTAAAATATTTTGTAACTACAGGGCATCCAACTTTGATTGATACTGTAAGATATCGTTTAAGAAGAGCTGACTTACAGGATATAACCTTGCGTAGTACGAACAAATCTTTATTTAAAAAGAATGAACCGATTACCAAAGCTGCAGTTGTTGGTGAAATAGCACGGCTTGTGGACACATTTAGAAATAACGGTTATTATAAATTTACGGCATCTGAATTAAGGTTAAGAGGTGATACAACTATAGAGGCTTTAACAACCATCTCCGATGATCCGTTTGAACAATTACGCCTATTAGCGGAAGCGCAACAAAAACGCGATTCCCCTACTATTCGTTTGGCATTGGTATTAAATCCACCCACAGATACTTCGAGGCTCACAAAATATTATATCAATAAAATTTTTATACTGCCTGATTTTTATCCGGGTGACGTATGGACAGATAAAAACATTAAGCAATTTGATGATAAGGATTTTTCGGTCCGCTACAGAGAATATTTATTTCGTCCATCGTTCCTGAGAAAAAATCTGACTATGCGCTCCGGAGATATATATAAACAGCGTGAATTTATTAATACTGTAAATAATTTTTCAAGAGCAGGTGTATGGAAAAGTGTAAATGCGAGGTTGTGGGAAGTGCCCGGAGATTCCAATAAAGTAAATCTCGTTATTGAATTATTACCAGGAAGAAAATTAGCTGCAGAAGCATCAGTAGGAGTAAATTATTCTGCAACCAGCAATACCAACAACGCTTTAGGTGGAAACCTGTTTGGTTTATCATTGAACCTCGGTCTGACTAATAATAATGTAGGAAAAGAAGCCATTAAAATGTCGCATGGTTTACGCGCCGGAATAGAATTAAATAATAACAGCCGCGGTGAGGTGGCCAGTTTAATAAAATCACAGGAAATCAGTTATACCAACTCCATTAGTTTTCCAAAGTTTAAAGTGATAAAACTCGAAAAAGTATTGAAAAATGTTTTGAACCCGGAAACATTTGTAAATACAAGTTTTGCTTTTAACAATCGCCTTAATCTTTTCAATACACAAAGTGCAAATGTAAATTTCGGATGGAGATTCTCAGACAAAAAAAATAATCAATGGGTCATACGGATACCAAATATTGAATTCAGTTATTTGTTTAATCAGACGGATAGTTTCAATAAAATTCTCACGGCTAATCCTTTCTTGAGATTTTCATATACAACTGCCTTCATTGTAAGTATGGGAGTAGGATTTTCACATGTATATCTTAATCCAAAACATTTGAGCAATGTGGCTAAAGAAAGAACCATCAAAGCCAATCTTGATGTTCCCTTTCTGCCTACTATTCCATTTGGTAAATACCTCAAGCAATTTATAAAAACAGATGTTGAATATAAATACCTGCTCAAGTATCCTAAAACATCTTTAGTTTTCAGAGGATTTTTAGGTGCAGGATTTATACTAGGAAAAGACAGTGCACTTCCTTTCTTCAAACAATTTTTTGCCGGAGGAAGCAACAGTATGCGTGCCTGGCCTATCAGGGGAATCGGATTAGGTTCACAACCATTAACTCCATACGGACAAAATGTTTTCAATAACCGAAACGGCGATTTTCAAATAGAAGGCAATGTTGAATACCGCTATAATATAGCAAACCTTATTCCTAATACTTTATTCTTACGCGGTGCTTTATTTGTAGATGCCGGTAATATCTGGAACTTAAGAAATTCCACAACGAATGGAAGACCTGACAGCACTCAATTTAAAATTTCCAAACTTTATAAAGAACTGGGCGTTGCTGTAGGAACGGGATTTCGGTTAGACATGAATTATTTTGTGGTACGTTTCGATTTTGGTTTCCGTGTAAAAAGACCGGAACTCAGTAATGTAAATGCAGGATGGAAACTTCCCAATATTGGTTTTAATGATATGTTCAGCAAGATTTTCGGAAGGTCTGATGCCAACAAACGCTGGAGATATGAGAATTTCAATTTTACCTTTGGAATCAGTTATCCTTTCTGATGTTGCAGATCTTCCAGAAACGCATCTAACGTAACACCCTCTTCAACTTTGTATTCACCAATAGCAGTTCTGCGCAGGGAAGACAGAAATCCTCCACAGCCTAAAGCCTGTCCAAAATCATGCGCTATACTGCGGATATAGGTTCCGGTGGAACAGGAAATTTCAAAATCTATTTGCGGCAATGCTACAAGGTTTATTTTGAATGAATGTATGGTTACAGGCCTGGCTTCCATTTCAATTTCTTCGCCCCTTCTCGCTAATTCGTACGCCCGCTCACCTGCTTTTTTGATGGCCGAATATACCGGAGGACGTTGCTGGATCAATCCTGTAAACTGTTTGGTAGTTTGTATGATCAGTTGTTCGGTAACAGAGGAAAAATCTTTTATATTTTCCGGATCACTTTCACCATCATACGTAGGCGTTGTAGCACCAACCGTGAAACTACCGGTGTATGTTTTTTCCTTAACCATCATTTCATTGATACGTTTGGTAAATTTTCCCGTACAAATGATCAATAAACCTGTAGCCAGCGGATCGAGTGTTCCTGCATGTCCTACTTTTTTTATTCCTATGGCATTCCTTACTTTCCGAACTACATCAAATGAGGTCCAATGCAATGGTTTATCAATCAGCAACACCTTTCCTTCTTCAAAAGGAATTCTGTTTTCTGATGGAATTACAAATGCAGCTCTGCGTTGATCATCCGTAAAACCGGTTTGTTCCTTGAATTTTTGAAAATACGATCCTTTAGCCACATAATTATTTTTGCGAAAATAACATTTAACTGATAAGTGAATTAAATAAGCTGTCGGCTTTTCATATCTACATAACTGTTGATGGCCTGAACAGTAAGTTCCTGTGGTGTAGTTAATAAAGATAATATTCCTGCCTGTTGCAATTCTTTTACAATCAATTTTTTTTCCATGATAAATTTATCAGCAATTGTTTTTACATACACATCTTCTAGAGTTTCTGCTTCTGCACCTGCCAGTTTTTTTAATGAAGTATTCTCAAAAAATACGACTAATAATAAATGATGCCTGGCTAAAGAACGCAAATAAGGTAATTGTCTTTTTACGCCAGTTAACGTTTCAAAATTTGTAAACAATATCAGCATGGAACGTTGCTTTATCTTAGCTCGTACCTGCATATATAACATTTCAAAATCACTTTCTAAAAATCCGGTTTGCTGGCTATATAGTGACCGGACAATTGTTTCCCGCTGGGTCATTTTACGATCAGCAGGAATGATATCACTGAATTTATCAGCAAATGTTATCAGCCCGATTTTATCCTGCTTCTGTAAACAAACATGCGTTAATACTAAAGTGCTGTTGATGGCATAATCCAATAATGTAAGTCCATCGAAAGGCATTTTCATTAACCTTCCTTTATCAATAATAATGAAAACCTGCTGCGATTTTTCATCTGTAAACTGGTTTACCATCATCATACCGTTTCTTGCAGTTGCTTTCCAGTTTAATTTTCTAATGTCATCTCCTATTACATAATCTTTTACCTGTTCGAATTCGAAACTATTACCAATTTTTCTTACTTTTTTATTTCCACCACCGCTATTTATGGTGTTTCCTGCGAACAACTGATAATTTTTCAACTGTATGTAAGATGGATAAACAGAAATTTTTTCAACTGCGGCAACAGTTACACGTCTTTTAAAAAATCCAACAGCAGAAGAAATAAATAAATGTATATCGCCAAAATAATATTCACCACGATCTGTAGGGCGAAGATGATATTTTAATTGTTTCTTTTCTAAACTTTTTAAAGTTGTATGGATTATAAAATTTCTTTCCTGGAACTGATGCGGTAATTCATCAATGATTTGCAGGTTCATTTTTAAGTTGGAAACATTCTTAATATGCAGTATTACCAGATTTTGGTCTCCATTACTCATTCTTGAATGAACCTGTCTTTTAATTATCGCCTTTGGCATCGTAAAAATCAATACCATATCTGCGATTAAAACAAACAAACAAATGCAGGATATGATCACCGCCGGTGCATAAAATATTTCTGACAGATATGCCATCGCAAATAAAACGAAACAGAACATACCTGCCATAAAAAATCTACTCGTCAAAAACAAAGCATGTATAAACCGGGAGATGATATTAGATGAAATCTGAATCAACGTGGAATCTCTATAGATTTAAGAATAGATTGTATCATATCTTCTGCAGAAAACCCAGACATTTCTTTTTCCGGTGTTAAGATGATCCGATGGCGAAGAACATGAGGAACCATCGCAATAATATCTTCGGGAATAACAAAATCCCGTCCGCTCATGGCGGCCATCGCTTTAGAACTTTTTAAAATTCCAACAGATGCCCTGGTGGATGCGCCCATGAATAATGCGGGATTATTTCTGGTTTCATTTACAATTCGAGCCACATAATCAACAAGGCGATCTTCTATTCTTACCTTATCAACTACCTCACGCATTTCTTTTAATTGCATTACCGAAATCAATGGTTTGATATCCCGTAATAATTCTGCCTGTGTTCTTCCATGCTGAACTTTTAATATTTCAATTTCTTCCTGCAAAGTAGGATATGGCACTTCGGCTTTAAATAAAAAACGATCGAGTTGTGCTTCCGGCAAACGATACGTTCCTTCCTGTTCAATTGGGTTTTGTGTTGCAAAAACATTAAACGGAAATTCCATTTCATGTGTGGTGCCATCAACGGTAACCTGGCGTTCTTCCATCACTTCAAACAAGGCTGCCTGCGTTTTAGCCGGAGCCCTGTTGATCTCATCAATCAAAATAATATTGCTGAAAATTGGTCCACGCCGAAACATAAATGTGGTGAGTTTGGGATCAAATACGGACGTGCCGATAACATCACTTGGCATAAGATCGGGTGTAAACTGGATTCGCGAAAAATTTGCATCAACAATTTTTGCCATCATTTTAGCGGCCAGTGTTTTTGCCACACCTGGTGCACCTTCAATTAATACATGTCCATCGCACAATAAAGAAACAATCAAGAGATTTATAAAAGGATGCTGGCCTATAATTACTTTACTGATCTCATTCTTGATATCAATAATTGTGTCATTGAACGCAGTTAACTTTTCCTGCATGATGGGATTATTCTCTGCTATCATTTTTTTAATTTAAAAAATTGCTGAATTTTTTGATTTAATAAAAGAAGATCCTGCTCTGAAACTTCTGTTTTGGTTTGCATCAAATCCATGTTTCCGAAAAGAGAGTAGATTATTTCTTCCGGAACACCCGATTTCCTGCTTAGTGAAATTATTGTTTCCTTGTTATTACTACTTTTGGAAATGACATAATTTGTTTTGATATGATCGTAAAAATAAATGATCATTTTCTCTGCCAAACCTTTATGATCTTTTTGCTGAAGATATAAACGGCTTATCGTTTCCGTAAATGCAACTGAACTGTTCTCATTGGGTTTGATGATAGGAATAATTCTTTGCTTACGTTTCAGATTAAATAAAATATATAATAATATCATTACTAAAAAAATCCAGAAGGCTGATTTTAATGCCGGATATTTGAATATTTCATCTATGGCGGATCCAGATTGAGGTTTACGTACTCTCCCACTGCTTTGATAATAATTATCCCAAAAAATGTTTGTGGGTGGAGGAATGATATTTAAAATATTAACCAGATAATGATAATTATCTTTTGTAAGTAAAAAATAATTACTGAAAGCCCTGGGTTCACAATGGAGAATAAATTTTCCTTTGAGACTGAATAAAATAAAACCATTAGGTTCACCCGATTCATTATAGCTGATAACCCTTGAATTGTAAATATCAATTTTTGAAAAATAATTTGAAAAGGGATAAAAATAATACGGGTACTTTTTCCTATCCGGCGCAATCAAAGGCGACAGAAATATTTCTGTGGTATCATAAGCAGCAGGAATATTATAATATATTGAATTAAAATTTATCACCGAACTATAAAGCCTGTTCAATAATGTACTATCAATATCTGAAGCGGATATAAATATGGTATTACCTCTGTACATATAATTCAGCATTTCCTGCACATCATTTTCAGAAGGATAAAAGTGGTCTGCTATAGATATATACATCTTGTTACTATCTTCCATATCTAAAGCCAGATCAGAAAATGAACTGAAAACATTTTGAATGTCTGCATTAGAAAAATATCGTGTAGTAATATTTTTTGCAACGGCAGCGCCAAATGCATTTTTGTCTGAATAGGAATATGACTCTGTAAGATTATATGCTTCCTTTTTTTTACAGGAAATGATAAAGCCCGCGAACAACGACAGATATGGAAGTAGTTTTCTCATAT
>JBKJSZ010000237.1:0-5146 GCA_046593675.1 Ferruginibacter sp. | reverse complement strand
AACACAATTCACATTATTTACAATCGGCAAGATTCGATATTTCTAAATTACACCTTACCACAAATGCTTCGGAAGTAATTCAGAATTCTGAGGTAATTATCATCGCTATTCCTTCTGCTTTTACAGAAGACGTACTGGGGAAAATGGACAGGAATATTTTTCAAAATAAAAAAATAATTTCGGCTGTAAAAGGCATTTTGCCGGAACAAAATATTTTGCTCAATGATTATCTGAAGTTGAATTTTGAAGTTTCATTGAATGATTATTTTGCGTTGTTAGGGCCTTGTCATGCAGAAGAAGTGGCAGCGGAAAAATTATCTTATTTAACGTTCACAGGTATTGACGAAGAAGTGAATAAACAAATTGCAGAATATTTTAAAACACCTTACCTGAACACGGTGTTGAATAAAGATATTTATGGTGTTCAATACGCTGCTGTTTTAAAAAATATTTACGCAGTTGGTGCGGGCATTGCTCATGGATTGGATTATGGCGATAATTTTTTGAGCGTATTGATCGCAAACAGTGCAGATGAAATGGCTGGTTTTTTAAGAAAAGCCGGGATCATAAATGCGGAAGTTGGTTACCTCGACAGCAGGCAGGAACCTTCCGAAAAACCGCATACCAATTATGCAGCATCTGTATATCTTGGAGATCTTTTAGTCACTTGTTATTCTTTATTCAGTCGTAACCGCACTTTTGGAAATATGATCGGCAAAGGTTATTCTGTAAAAGCAGCGCAACTGGAAATGAGCATGGTAGCAGAAGGCTATAATGCGGCACGTTGTATGTTTCATATTAATAAATCCATCAGAGCCGAAATGCCCATTGCTTCCATTATTCATGATATTTTATGGAACAATCTTCAGGCAAAAATGGGATTTGAACAAATAGAAAAAACGTTGATTTAATTTAAAAGAACAAATCAGAGGCGATGCCATCTGCAAATAACTTTCCTTCATTAGTAAGCATCAAATGATTCTGATTAAAAATCAGTTTTCCAGTATCAATATATTTCTGCGCATTTTTTAAAATATAAGCTGACTTTTCTTTGTTGTATTTTTCTTCAAGGTCTGATACATTAATACCATCTTTTGTTCTTAAAGAAATCATGATGGATTCGTTCAGTTGCTGTTCCTCCGTGAGAATTTCTTCTTCAAAAAAAAGGAAATGGTCTTTTACAAACTGCATATACAAGTTGTTATTGGCTATATTCCATCTTCGGTTTTGTTTTCCATCAAAGGCATGCGCTGATGGTCCGAAACCATAATAGGGTTTTCCTTGCCAGTAACTGCGGTTATGTTTACTTTTAAAACCAGGCCGTGCAAAATTGCTGATCTCATATTGTTCATAACCATAATCAGGTAAATGATTCATCAGCCATAAAAATTGTTGGGATTGATGTTCATCATTGATCTCAATGGTTTTCTTTTTTACCTGGTGATCCAGCAACGTTTTATTTTCTACCGTTAATGCATAACAGGAGAGATGCGGTACGTTAAACGAAGCCATGGTTTCTACATTTTCTATAAGCCATTCGTGAGTCAAAAAAGGTGAACCATAAATGAGATCAGCTGAAAAATTTTTAAAACCTGCCTCATTAATCTGCTGTAAACATCTCATGGAATCTACAGTTGAATGCGCCCTGTTCATCCATTTTAATTCTGCGGAAAAAAAAGTCTGAATGCCTACACTTAATCGGTTGATGCCTGCGTTCTGCCATTCTGCTAAACGTTTCGGATCAATATCATCGGGGTTCACTTCTAATGTTATTTCCGCATCTTCGATAACATTAAAATTGTTTTTTATAGTTATTAAGATCTGCCTTAATTCCTGGATGGATAATAAACTGGGCGTACCGCCTCCCAGATATATTGTAGCAATGTGCGGATCATTTTCAAAATGAACCTGGCGTTCCATTTCAGAAATTATGGAATGAATCATTTGGTGTTTACTTTCCAGGTTTGTAGAAAAATGGAAATTACAATACGTGCACGCTTGTTTGCAAAAGGGAATATGAATATAAATGCCCGCCAAAGATGTAGCTTTACTGATATTTAATTTTTCAATGCCTGTTAGAATCTTCTTTGTTTTTCTGCTGATGTGGATGATATGTTCAGATCAGGCATCTGCTCAAAAAAATGTAAATGAATTTGTTTTAAAAATTCATCAATTCAAAGATAGTTTGTTTACAAATGATGCTTTTAAATTACAAACTCTTTTTAACAGCGAGCCTTCCATTCTTAATTATATTAATCAGCTTCCCGCTTTACTTATTGCCAGAGGTTATCCTGCCGCTTCAGTGGATTCCGTTTGGAATGAAGACCAGGAATATCATATTATTTTATTCACAGGAAAACATTATGCACTCATTCAATTATCATCTGTAAACATTGAAAAAAAAGCTTTAGAGGAAACCGGCTTTACAAACAAAAATTTTCAACAGAAAGTTTTAAATGTTTACCAGTTACAAAATTTGAAAGAGAAATTATTACGCTATTATGAAAAGAGTGGGCATCCTTTCGCTTCCGTATATCTTGATAGCATACAGGTGGAAGATGATAAAATGTTTGCTTTATTAAAAGCGGATACGGCGGAATTATATACCATTGATTCCATTCGTACCTATGGAAAAATGCAACTGAATAAAATTTTTCTGCAAAAATATCTTGACATCAAAAATGGGAGTTTATATAATTCTGAAAAAATAAAAGACATAGATAAGCGAATCGGTAATCTGCCTTATGTAAGTATTGTACAGCCTTCAGATATTACTATGCTCGGTAGCGGAGCTATTATTAATCTGTATTTAAAACCACGTAAAAGCAGCCAGTTCAATTTCCTCATTGGATTTTTGCCATCACCGGATAATAAACTCCAGATAACAGGTGATGTGAATCTTGATTTGAAAAATGCTTTTGGCGGAGGTGAATCGTTCTTATTAAAATGGCAACAACTGCAAATTAAATCTCCAAGATTGAATCTGGGATTCAGTACACCATTTATTTTGAGATCAAAATTTGGTTTTGATTTTTTATTCGATCTTTTCAAAAAAGATTCCAGCTTTATACAGCTAAAGGCGCAGATAGGAACGCAGTATATTTTTTCAGGTTCCAGGTTAGGGAAATTATTTATTCAATGGCAAAATATGTCTCTATTACCTGGAGGTATTGATACGAATCAGATCATCGCTTCAAAAAAACTTCCACTTAATATTGATGTGAATGCGGTAAATGTTGGTTTACATTATGAGCTCAACTCCACCGATTACCGTTTCAATCCTAAAAAAGGAAATGAGTTCACCATAACAACATCCATGGGTTTAAAAAATATAAAGAAGAACAACGATATCATTTCCATAAAAGATCCATCGTTCAATTATCAGTCACTTTACGATTCCGTAAATAAAAAATTATATCAGCTTAGGTTACGATCAAATTTCTCTCATTATTTTCCTGCAGGCAAAACAACCGTATTTAAAACCACGTTATCAGCAGGAATTTTTATCAGCCCCGAAGTTTTCAGAAATGAATTATACCAGATTGGTGGATACCGATTATTGCGGGGTTTTGATGAAGAAAGTATTTATGCATCTCAGTATGGCGTATTGTCGCTGGAATACAGATATCTTTTGGATGTTAATTCTTACTTTTTCTTTTTCACAGACGGAGCATTGGTAAAAAACAAGTATCGTGAAGTAAATGCACGCAATAATTTTTTTAGCGGAGGCATTGGAATTGTTTACGAAACAAAACTGGGCCTTTTGAATGTAGCGTATGCAGTTGGCAAAAGAAATGATGTAAAATTTAACCTGCGGGAATCCTCAAAATTACATTTTGGTTATATAAGTTATTTTTGATTCGTATTTGTATATATGTACTTAGTTAAATCCTGCTCCTTTTTATTGCTGTTACTATGGTATAGCAGCTTGCTGTTTTCACAGGATACAACCGTTCTGAGAGACTCTGTTCCAAAAGATTCTACTATAATTAAAGATTCTCTTTCGTTAAAAGATTCGGTGATGGCTTATAATATACCGCCTGTAAAGATTAATAAAATAAATTGGCGCTCTATACTCCAAAAGAATACAACCATCAACTTTACATCTGTTTCACAAAATTTCCTCGAGAAAGAAAGGCAGCATTCTTCCCGTGAATTCCTGTTTTACCTGATCCTTGGAATATTTTTTTACTTTGGATTATTAAAATTGATTTATAACCGGTATATCGGAATTCTCTTCCGCGTTTTCTTTAATACTTCCTTACGGCAAAGCCAGCTCACCGATCAACTGTTGCAGGCTAAACTTCCTTCCCTGCTTTTAAACTTATTTTTCTGCATGATGGGTGGATTATATACGTTTATACTGTTACTTTTTTATGGATTAATAGAAGAACATCAGACACATCTGATATGGATGCTGATGCTGGTGTTAGCCATTATTTATGTAGGAAAATTTATTGTTTTAAAATTCACAGGTTGGGTTAGTGGTTATAAAAATGAAGTGGATAGCTATATTTTCATCGTTTTTCTGATAAGTAAAATACTGGCAATCATTTTAATGCCTGTTATTTTGATCATTGCATTTGCAGATAAACAAATTGCTTACGTTACTATCATACTTTCTTATTTCATAATTATTTTGCTGTATTTTTTGCGCTATCTACGTTCTTATAGTGTATTGCAAAAAAGGCTCAGTATACATCGGTTACATTTTTTATTATACATTTTAGGTGTTGAAATAATTCCATTGATGCTGCTTTATAAAATTGCAGAAAGGTTATTAACAAATTATTTGTAAATTCGCCGATCATTCGGATAATAAGTATGGTGAAAAATGATAGCAAATCGGTTGTAAAACCAAGACAAATCAAGAAGATACTTATTACCCAGCCCAAACCGGAAGGTACAAAGTCTCCATACTTTGATCTGGCAAAAAAATTCAATCTCACCCTGGATTTCCATCCATTTATAGTAGTGGAAGGCATTCCTGCGAAAGATTTCCGCAAGCAAAAAATTGATATCGCCGCATTCTCCGCAGTAATTTTTACCAGTCGGAATGCGATCGATCATTTCTTTCGAACCTGTGAAGAAATGAAAATAACCGTATCACAGGAAACAAAGTATTTCTGTATTACAGAAGCCGTTG